>PMNP01000112.1 GCA_003161755.1 Ignavibacteriota bacterium
ATTCTCGGCGATGAACGAAACTGCGTATCTGGAATAGAATGCCAGAAGATGGAATTAGGCGAGCCTGATGACACGGGTAGACGCAAGCCTGTCCCCGTAAAGGGATCAGAATTCGTTCTGGAAGTCGAAACGGTGATCGAGGCTATCGGACAAAAACCGAACCCCATCATTCAGTCGACAACTCCCGGCCTTGACACGGGCAAACGGGGAACGGTTTCGGTGAATGAGAAGCAGGCAACGAGTCGTCCCGGCGTGTTCGCGGGCGGCGANNTATCGTCCCTCCAGGAAGCAGCTTTATTCCCATTGCCGTGGAAATGTCCGTCGCAATGGTCATCCCCTGTTGAAGCATTCCTATGGCAACCTGATGTTTTCCTTTTCTCCATTCCGGATCGGACTGAGTGGTGACATATTCCACTGCGGCCTGTGCCACCACAGGATCGAGTTCCGTCCCCCGACCGCGCCCGATGCGTTCCAACATCCTCTCTTCAGTTGCTCCACGGCCCGCCTGCTCCACCACAGTGATCACGCGAAGAATACGCGAAGCAATGGGAATCTGATCCCCCAGTAAATGGTCCGGCCACCCCGTTCCGTCGAAGTTCTCAAGCTGATGTCTGATGATGGTCCCGATCTCCTTCAGTTGGGGTATCCGCCCCACAAGCATTTGCCCGAACATGGGATACTGGACGAGCGTCTCGCGTTGCTCTACGGCCAGTTCTTCGCTCGCTCTGGCCAGAACATCGTCGGGCATCGTAATCTTCCCGATCTCATGGATGCGAGAGGCGATGACGAGCGCCTCCAAAACCTCTGTATCCAAATCAAATCGCTTTCCCATCCATCTCGCTATTTCGCAAGCCTTTTCCGCTCTCACTGAGGCGTCAGGAACGCGGAGTTCTATAACATGAGTGATGAGGTCCATCACTCCAGCCAGGTTCTCCCTCAACGCCGCATTGAGCTCCTCAAGCCGCGAGTTATCGTCCTTAAGCTGATCCCCAAGCCGTTTGATTCGCAGCAATGCCCTGATCCGTGAATGGAGTTCATCAGGATGGAACGGCTTTGCAATATAGTCGTCCGCGCCAATGTCGAGTCCTTTTACCACACTGGAAATATCTGATGATGCGGTCACCAGCATGACCATGGTGTCGGCAAGTGCTGGATGGCCTTTGATCCAACGGCACAAATCGAAGCCGTCCCGGCCAGGCATATATCGATCGGTGATGACGAGGTCGGGAAGTTCTCTTCCTGCAATCTGAATGGCGTCGTCGACATTTGTTGCCGTCACCACCAGGTAGCTTTCGGCCATGGAAAGCACGCTCACGAGAACCATAAGTGCGGCGGGTTCATCATCAACTGCAAGAATCGTTGGCGTCGTGTTCATTTGTTACGAAGCTTTGAACTTGATGAGAATACTAATGCGGCGATTAACAATGTCGAATGGGTTCGCACGGTTCCGCAATCGCGTATCAGCGTAGCCCCGCACTTCATCGATTTGCGAATGTGCAACACCGTTCTTTACAAGGATTCTTCTTGCGCTATTCGCCCGTTCCGCACTCAACTCAAAATTCGTGTAGCCGTCCGGTCGATCATACTGCCTGCTATCCGTATGTCCTTCCACAACGATGCGGTTCGGCAGACCACCAACCTCCCGGGCAATGATAGCCAGGATTGCTGCCGCATCGGGTTTAATCTCCGAGGTGCCAACATCAAAAAAGAAGGATTCGGATTTCTCGACCAATTCAATCCGGAGTCCCTCATCCACCAGCTGCAGTTGCACTTGATCCGCGATCTTCGCGAGTTCCGGTCGCTCGGCGATTTTCTTTTTGATCTCCTCACCGAGCTGTCTCAGTTTTGCTTCGTCAATATTGTTGAGACCGGTAATCACCGCCGGCACAGGGGCGCCTTCGATTGCGCCGCTTCCGACTTTGTGATTCGACATAAAGGCCCCGGGGTCCTTAAAGTACCCGGAGATTGATTCCTTCACGGGCTTGCTCTGTCCGACGATCCACAGGACGATGAACAACGCCATCATCGCCGTCACGAAATCAGCATACGCCACTTTCCAGGCCCCACCATGGTGTCCGCCTCCATGGCCTCCCTTTTTCCGAACAATGCGTACCGGTGTCTCCTGCGCATGTGGTGTCATTTGGCAACCGCCTTTGCCGCCTTGATTGCTGCTTCGGTTTCTTCAAATGTCGGCCGCACGTGACTGAAGATTACCCTTCGCGCAAATTCAACCACGATCGTCGGAGAATTGCCTTTTGCATAGGCAACGATGCCGGCTTTGATGCATTCCAGATACCGTGCTTCCGACTGATTGAGGATTTCCATGTTTGTCGACATGGGTTGGATAAACCCATACGACATGAGCACGCCGAGGAATGTCCCCACGAGTGCAGCGCCCACCTTTTCCCCGATTTCCTCAGGTGGCCCGTTGATGGCCTGCATTGTGACAACGATGCCAAGCACTGCTGCCACGATACCCAGGCCGGGCAGCGCGTCGCCAAGCTTCTGGATCAGGCCCGGAGCCAATCCCGATTCTGCGTGGTGCGAATCAATATCTGAATCCAGAAGTGCTTCAATGTCGTACGGTGGAATTCCGCCTCCAAGCAACAGCTTCATAGTATCACAGAAATAAGCAAGTGCGTGGTGATTCTTCACCAGGAACGGGTTCTTACTGAAGATGGCGCTCTTCGCGGGATCTGTAATGTGCTGCTCAATGCTGATAAGACCTTCGCGCTTGGCAACGTTGAACAATTCAAACTGGGTCTGCAGCAGCTTTAGGTACTCCAATTTTGAATAGGGATCGCCCTTAAGAATTGTTCCAAAACTACCCAGAAGTTTTTTGAGGATTCTTGGAGGAGTTCCAATGAGAACGGAACCCACACCCGCCCCTCCTATGATCAGGAACTCCGTCCATTGCAACAGGACGAGAAGCGGCCCGCCATGAAGGACGAATCCGCCAATCACACCAATAAGGACAATCGCAATGCCGATAATGACAAACATATGGTCTTAAAGGATAATGTCATTGAATATTGTGCACAGTCACGACTTCGGCTCAGTCCCGGCCACGTTCAAGCCGGACAATGTTGCGGCAGCTTCTGCCACAGCGCTTCTCTCCACACGCGAAGCTGCTTCATTCTGCCGTTGTGCTTCGGCATACAACTCTCCCCTGAATACACTGATGGATCGAGGAGCGGCAATACCCAGTTTGATTTGTCCGTCTTTTATGGCCAGTACCCGGACGACAATCTGCTCGCCTATCTTGATTTCTTCATCAATCTTCCTTGTGAGTACAAGCATGTTCAATTCCCTCCTTTGCTCTTCGCCGCAACGAGCGGAAATTGAAACGGAAGTGAATCGTCGTCAAGGATCAATTGCTGCGCCGCCCTGGTCTTGCGGTCAATCACCACAGGNNTAGATTCACTGTCGACTTTTCAACATTGGCGTGCAACGCCGCGATGACCCAAACCTCCTTCTCCGCTCCGACTGTACCCTCGCTATAACCCGGCAGAAGCAGTCCGGGGTCCAGCATCGGGAAATTCAAATCCTTGCTCTCTATGCTGACAAGCCAGCGGAATGGTTCCGAGTCTTCATCGTGGACGATGATGAACCTTTTGTATTGCTCGAACCCTATCATCCCGCTGGAAAATTCCACTACATGATCGGGATCGAAATCAAGATCACCGAATTGTCGGTTTGACCATTTCATTGATGTGTCTCCTTGAGGGAATCGACTGCTTCTTGCGGCTTGTTTTCTCGTGCCCTGACAGCCCCTAAAAAAATGACGAGGTCCACCCTCCGGTTTTGCGCCCTGTGATCGGGAGTGTCATTGAGTACCAGGGGGTGGTATTCAGAGAAGCCCACCACGGAAACCCGTTCTGCGTTCAGACCATGATGTTCTATGAGATAATATCCCACATTCACCGCCCTTGCGACTGACAGGTGCCAATTGGACGGGAACGCCGCCGTATTGATCGGAACATTGTCGGTGTGCCCTTCAACCCGAATATCGTTGTGAAGGTTCTGCAAGACCTTTGCGAGCGAGTCAAGGGCGATGAGTGATGATGATTTGATGTCGGCACTCCCTGAGGGAAACAGAAGTTCCTCCATAATATGAACTGTGATTCCCCGCTCGTTCTGTGAAATTGTTATCGGAACATTGTCCTTATCCAGATGCAGCGCTGAACGGAGTTCATCGACGATCTTCTGCCTTTCAGCCTGGATGGACTGGACAGGCGACGGAACAACACCAGGACTACCGCTCATGACTCCCCGTGGCGACCCAAACACCCCTTCCATTGCGCTGACGAATTCTGCATATTTCCCGGCGTCGATTTTTGACATTGCATAAAGGATGACAAATAATCCCAAAAGCAGCGTAATAAGATCGGAGTAGGTCAACAGCCAGCGTTCTTCATTGTCATGTTGGGCTTCACCTCCGCGTCTCCCTCTTTTCATTTGTCCACCTCCTGATCTGAGGCTGGGAGCATGCTATTAAGTCTGGCTTTTATGACGGAAGGTATTTCCCCGGCTTGAATGGACAGTATCCCTTCGGTGATGAGATCCATATACAGGAATTCCTCATTGTTGATATGTTTCAACTTATCGGCCAAAGGCAGCCAAACAATGTTTGCCATGAACACGCCCCACAGAGTGGCAATAAATGCTCCAGCGATGTGTCGAATGAGCGTATTGGCATCGTCGCCCGCGGCTGCGAGAGTCGAAATGAGCCCCATGACCGTCCCGATGATCCCCATGGTGGGGGAGTAGCCCCCCATTTTCTGAAGNNTGCAAGCGACCGTAGAATTTCAGGCTCGGTCCCGTCGATCGCAAATCGGAGAATCTTCTTCATATAGAGATTGTCGATCTTGTTCAATTCACGTTCCAGCGCAAGAAGGCCCTCCTTCCTGGCGATGGTGGAGTAACGCACGATTCCGTCAATGGTCTCCTTGACTTCATATTTCGGCGGCATGAGAGCCAGCATGATCATCCTCCCTACTCCGAGAAAGCTCTTCAGGGAAGTCCCTATCATTGCAGCGGCAAATGTGCCGGCAAAGACGATGACCATGGCCGGGAGCAGGATGAGAGCACCCATCTTCCCGCCTTCGAGGAGGAACGAACCGAACACGGCGACGAGTCCAAGCCCAAGCCCTCCGGCAGTGGCTATGTCAAGCGACCGGCGCATGCTACGTCAAGTAGTCCATGAGCGACTTCGGCAGGATCTGGGCGCCCACGTTCAACGCGGCATTCAACATCGTTTCCTCCTGTTTGAGATTGAGTGTGGCTTCCGCAACATCGGTGTCCTTCTGGCTCGAGAGAAGGTTCTGTAATTGCGTCTTCTGGTCAGTAAGATGCGTGGTCGTATTGTCAAGACCCTGGATGAGCGAGCCCACCTTGCTGCCAGACTCGGTGACTGTTTGCGCCAGGGTGTCCAGCGTGGCGGTGTCCGCAGCGCTAGGAACGTTCCCTGATGCCAGGCTATCTCGAATCCTGATCATGACGTCAAAGAGCGCAGTTCCTCCGAATGCTTCCGCTCCTGACACGCCCACTTGCTGCGTCATGCCATCTCCTGTTGCGTAATGCACAGTATTGGCATTGCCTTGAAACGCGACAGTAGTTGTCGGCGGCGGACCAGCATTTTCCGTGAGCACGTAAGGGGCTGTACTTGTTTCTGTTCCGCCGAAGATGAATTTGCCGTTAAACTTTGCATTGGCTTGACTTACCGCTTCGCTGATGATTTCATCCACCTGATTTTTGAGCGCACTCAACGACGTGGTGTCCGGGCCGTCCTTGGACTCGACCACGATTTGTTGGGCCTGCTGGACGAGCGAAGTAATGCTGTCGAGAGTTGAGCCTGACGTCTCCAGAAAACCCTGGCCGTCCACAATGTTCTTTTGATATTGTTCATTCCTGCCCAGGGCGGAGTTGAGCCGCAAGATCATGTCCGCGGCAGTCGGATCATCAGAGACCTTTTCCACGCGTTTGCCGGAAGCAAGCTGGTTTTGCAGGGTAAGGAGTCTCTCGTTACTCCTGTTCACATTGATCAGAAAGTCGGAAGCAATAGTACCTTCAGTTATTCTCATTACGCCACCATATCGATAATCGATTGAAACATCTCGTTGGTTGTGTTTACGAGTCGCGCTGCAGCTTGATACGCGCGCTGATACTGGATAAGATTGGTCATTTCTTCATCCAGCGAGACTCCGGAGACAGAAGATCGCTGGGATTCAAGCTGCGACATAATCAACTGCTGGGAATTCTGCACCGCCTCAGCGCCATTAATGGCGGACCCGACGCCGCTTGCAACTCCGTTATAATACTGGGCAAGGGTCAGGGTGTTCCCGGAAAGCAAAGGTTCGTTGACGATATTGGAGATCGCCAAAGCAATATCGTTGTTGCCTGAAGTGCCATCCGCCGAGGCCGCAACCATAGAGGGATCACTGGCTACGGCTGGATTTACGGCAATATCCGCTGCGGTTGTTCCTGAGAAGAAGGTCACGCCTGTTGGAGGCGGAGTGCCCGTACCGTAGCCTGTGCTGTGCAATGCGTTGACCCTGTTGATCATGGCACCTGCCAGCGTATCGAGCTGACTGAGATATCCCGGCAGGGTTGTGTTCGCCAGTTGCTGCACTCCTCCCAGTTCTCCCCCTCCAATGGTGACAGGCACATTTCCTGAGCTGGTGGCAATGTTAATTTGGCTGCCGGTTTGCACAACACTCAGCGGAACTGATCCCGCACGCGATGCCACCATCGTATTGCCGATCGACACCATGACCGAACCCTTCGGATCGGTTCCAACGGTGACATTCGCTAGCTTGGACAGTTCTTCGATCCTCAGATCGCGCTGGTCAAGAAGGTCGCTGGGTTCCGCCCCGTTGGCCCCTGCGTTGNNGCAGACGTGAGTTGGTTGATCTGCGTAACCTTGGCGGATGCGTCATCCACAAGCGAAGACTGTAGCTGCGAGATTTCGTTGTGCAGCCGATGAAATGTGTCGGACATGAGTGTTCCCTGTTGGATCACGCCGTTGCGCGCCGTGCTCTCTTCAGGATGCAGGGACAAATCCTGAAACGAATTGAAGAAGTTCGTCATGGCTGAGCTGAGTCCGGCGTCAGAGGGCTCATTGATGCTTGCTTCAACCTGACTGAGGATTTGCTGTTGCATGTCGGCTTCGCCAGTAGCAGAGTTGCTGTACTGCACTTGCTGATCGAGAAACTTATCCCGAATGCGTGTGACACTTTCGGCCATGACTCCTGTTCCCAGATATCCGAAAGTCTCCTTGGATGCCAGGGTGGGCACCAGTGTCACCTGCTGACGCGAATAGCCGGGCGTGGAGGCATTGGATACGTTATGACTTGTCACCGCGATCCCGATCTGTTGGGTAATCAGGGCTCTGCGTGCGGTCTCGAGAAGGGCATTCAAGACTGACATGGCTACATCCTTTCATCAACAAGTTTGCGGCGGTTATCGTCCGTTACAGCCCGAAGGGTTTCCTGAACGAAACGGAGTGCATTCCGCAACAGAAGACTGTTCTGCAAATTGATTTCCATAATCCGCGAAGCAGATGCTCTCATTCTGTTCGACAGTGCCTGAAGAACGGATCGTTCTTCCTCGGGCACGTCCGGAATGAGCTGCTGGACGGATTTCGGGCATCCTGCAATCTCCTCGACGCAATGAAGACGATCCTGCTCGAGATCCCGAAACGGGCGAAGGAGCTCCTCCTCACGACGCATCCAGTACTCCAGCACTTCTCCGTTCGATTCCACTAGTGCCTGCTGCGCTCCCGTGAGAGATTCCATAATCGCATCCATGAGTTCAGCTTGCGCGCTCATGATCTTGCACAAATGGTCAGTCTTGATCATTGCTGGCTATCCCTTGTTGTTCAAAATGCTGAAGGTACTTGAGTACTTTGNNACGAGTTTCCTTGAATGGAGGGATCCCTCCGTGTTTTTCAACCGCTGCAGGTCCGGCATTGTACGATGCCACTGCATGTGCGATATTTCCTCCAAACCGATCAAGGAGGGATTGCAAGTATTTCGCCCCGCCCTGGATATTCTGCTCCGGATCCCAAACATTCTGAACGCCCATCGCCGCCGCGGTCGTATCCACCAATTGCATTAGCCCTTTTGCATGCTTTGAGGACACGGCCCGGGCGTTCCCGCCGGATTCACTGGCAATGACAGCTTTGAGCAAACTCGGGTTCAAGTCGTGATCTTTCGCCGCGCTGGCAATCATGGATTCGTACGGTTGGAGCTTCTGGTCAAGACTGTCACGCACTTGCGGTTGCGGCTTTGGCATAACCAATTCACTCTTGTCACTCATCACCGCCGGGGCGGATGTAACAGCTGTTTCTGCATTGTCGATCTTCTTAACCGACGGCGGGACTGTCTGTCCGGCAGGCGAGGGTGCCGGGGTCGCCGGAATGGGCTGAGCCGGACCTTTCGCTGCAGACACACGGACGGGTTTCGGAAGTTCTTCACCCGTCATTTCCCGGTAAAGCATTTCACCGAGCCCAAAACTACTGTTGCGAGACATCTGTCGGGCAAGTTCCGTGTCAAACATCCCCTCCATAACATCACCCCCCAGACTATCTCCGAACATCTCCGTTTCAGACATACTGGATCGCATGCTTTTGAGCATATATCCGACGATTACAGATTCGAAATCCCGCACTGCCTTCTGCAGTTTGGCCTTCGACTGATCGTCCAATAATGTCTTGGCGCCGATCGCCTTCGGCGCAATGTTTTCCGTTGTGCTCATCAAATGATTATGAGTTCCGCCTTGAGCGCTCCCGCCTCCTTCAATGCCTGGAATATGGCAATGATGTCACGCGGGGAAACCTTCAGCGAGTTCAACGCTTTTGCAACATCCTGCACAGTGGCCGCTCCATCAAGCGCTACAACCGCAGTGCTGTCTTCGCCAGCCGAGACTGTGGTAAGCTGTGTTGCCATTGTGTGTCCCTGCGAGAACGCATTCGGCTGTGAGACCACGGGCAGCGATTCAATGTCGATGTTCAGACTGCCGTGGGAAATGGCGACCGGCAGGATCGACACATTTCCTCCGACGACCACCGTACCGGTGCGTTCATTCACGATTACTTTTGCGACCACGTCAGGATTGATTTCCAGCAATTCGACACTGGAGATGAAATCCACCAGTTTGCCGTCCGCTTGAAATTGCGCTGGAACAGTAATTCGAACGAGTGACCCGTCCAGCGCGCGTGCGATGCCAGGTCCGATCTTTGCATTGACCGCCTCGGCGACTCTGCTGGCTGTCGTGTAATCAGACTGAAAGAGAATCACCGATATTGTGGAATCGGCGTGAAGCCCGCTTGAGACCGATCGTTCAAGTAGTGCCCCACTCGGAATCCTGCCCGCAGCCGTATGATTTCGGCGCACTTCATTCCCATTGGCCCGCACACTCATTCCACCCACCGATAATGCCCCCTGCGCCATTGCATAGACCGATCCATCCACGCCCGAAAGCGGAGTGAGCAGGAGTGTCCCTCCTTGGAGACTGGTTGCGTCGCCCATGGAAGAAACAATCACATCACTGGTTGTACCGTCCTTTGCAGATCCCGGCAGTGTCGCAGTCACCATCACAGCCGCGACATTGCGCAGACGGAGGTCAGCTTGCGGGACCGTGATCCCAAAGCGTTTCAACATGCTGGTTACCGACTGCAATGTGAATGTCGATCGCTGGGTATCTCCGCTGCCATTCAGGCCGACTACCAAGCCATACCCAATCAACTGGACTCCCCGGATGCCCTGCACCGACGCAACGTCTTTGATGCGCGTAGCGGAAAGCGCAGTTGGCGCCACCAAAAGACAAACCAGAAGCACAAAGGATATCAACCGTCGTATCATTGGGTCACCTCCTCAAAACAGCCAATGGAGCAACTTGGTCATCCACCCTGGCCCCTGGGCCCGGGAAACAATGCCATTGCCTTCGAACACGATGTGGGCTTCAGCAATGCAATAGGAATACACACTGTTGTCGGGTGCGATGTCCGATGGTCGGACGATGCCGGAAATGCGAATGGTTTGTTCTTCCCCATTCACTACAATCGTACGAATTCCCGATAATGACATGCTGCCATTCGATAAGACGGAATCGACCCGCGCACTGATTTTCGCGCGGACGGAACCGTTTGCAGATGTTTCACCCTCACCCTTAAAGCTGTTCCCTGTTCCAACGCCTAGCCCCAAATTTGGGCCGGTTGCCGTACCAGTGGTTCCCGAGACATTCAAGGACAGGTTACTTTCACGCGAGGTGGTGGTCTTGGCGTCATTGGATGCACTTGAACTTTCCACGACGAGGATTGTGACCGCATCACCAATTCTCATCGCTTTCTGGTCGGAAAAAAGCGAACGCGCAGAATTATCACGCATGTCTTGCGCCCAGGCGCCACAGCTTGTTGCCAAGACCAAGACGAAGAGAGCATCACGCCGAAACATCGGTTGTTTCCTTTCTCGTTGACTGCCGATCAAAGTTCCTATTCAGCCCGGAGTTCCACCACCTGGGCGCTGAGGATCTGCGATCGGACCTTCATTGGAGAACCCGTGGGTTGAACTCTGATGATACCGCCTTGGACTCCATCTTCTAATGCAACGGCAGGCAAGCTCAATTTCACCCCCCCGTTGCGTGTTACCAGGGTTACCAGATCTCCATTGTACACCAATGGCTCCGGCTCGCAAACATTCTGGCAGAGCACCGAACCAGCATTGATGATTCTCCTGGCTCTCAAGCCTCGCAGAGNNGCAGAGCCGCCAAGCTTCGAAAGTATGTGCCGGCCAGCCTTGTGGTCTCCACTCTTTGCACACTTACGTCAGCGGAATCTATCGGGGAATGCCGGTCAATCCGTCTCTCTGCAACGAGCGCGTTTCCATATGTCCGTACGACACACGACACCGGGATCCTGCGGGCAACGATCTCTTTTTCCATCACGTCAACCATGACTGTGATCGGACCGCCGACGTGCGCTGTCGTGAAAGGCACAGCCCGGAAGCTCACTCCGGAGTTAATCATTGCGGCCGAAGGATACCTGATGGACTGCACCGAGGCCTCCTCCCCATTGGCACGCACATGTTCTGCCACCGCATCGCAAACGCATTGCTCCAGAGAAGGTGAGCCGACATCTGATGCGAGTGCCATAACGAGTGCCATCAAGAGGATTGTCATAACGCTATCGTTTAATGTTGTCCGCTATGCTGAGCATGTCTTCAACGGTCTTAATCATCTTAGAATTGATTTCATAAGCCCGTTGGGCTGTGATCATCCCCACCATCTCTTCAACGACATCGACGTTTGAGGACTCGAGGTTCGACTGGACTATTTCGCCGAACCCTTCACTTCCCGGAGCCCCCACGATTGCCGCTCCGGATGCCGGGGTATCGACATAGAGGTTGTCACCTATCGCCCTCAATCCCGCGGGATTGATGAACTTCGCCAGTTCGAATTGTCCGATCTGAGCAGGGGTTGTGCTCCCCGGAGAAGCTGCCTCGATAATTCCGTCTCTGCTGACTGTGATTGCGGACGTTTCCGAAGGAAATGTGATGCCCGGCTCCACAACGTAACCTTGTGAGGTTACAAGTGTCCCATCGGCAGAGACTTTCAGTGTTCCATCACGCGAATACGCAATCGTACCGTCGGTGCGCCGGATCTGAAAGAAGCCATCTCCCTGAATGGCAAAGTCAAGCGGGTTGTTCGTCACTTGAAGGTCACCCTGGGAAAAGTTCTTTGTGGTGGCGACAGGAGTGGACCCATTGCCGACCTGAATTTCCGAGGGCTGCTGAACGTTCGGATTCGTCGACACCCCACTCACCTTCAAGGTCTGATACATAAGATCCTGGAACTCGGGGCGAGACTTCTTGAAGCCGGTTGTATTCACATTCGCCAGGTTATGGGCGATGAGGTCCACATTCAGCTGTTGCGCGTACATTCCGGATGTTGCCGTACGTAGTGCCCTGTTCATGGTTTTCTCCAGTTACTGAATCAATTCATTTTGCCGACTTCAATGGATTGGCCCAGAGAAGCGTCCACTGTCTGCAGAGCCTTTTGTTCGGCTTCAAAGCTCCTGCTGAGTTCAATCATGGACACCATTTCCTCGATTCCTTCCACATTCGATCCTTCGACGAAACCCTGGCGAACTGTCGTATTTTTTCCTGGTCCATCAACAATATTCACCGATGGACCGGCTTCAAAAAGGGAACCGTGATCTTTTGTCAACTTCCCGTAGTCGANNAGTAGTCGTCGAAATCAACTACCCGCAAAGAACCGATACTCTGTTTGCCAATGACAATTTCCCCCGTTGAACCGATTGACACAGCGCCTTGTTGCAGCCGTTGGAAATCAGGTATCTGAAGGTGTCCGGAGGATCCCTCCACGGGATAGCCATCCGATGTTACGATGGTGCCATCCAGCGTGAGCTGCAGATTGCCGTTTCTGGTGTACCGTTTCCCGTTGGGAGTGTCGGCGACCAGAAATCCGCGTCCCTGGATGGCCACGTCAAACTGGTTGTTGGTCTGAATCATGGGGCCTTCCGAAAAATCTATCGCCTGTTTGATTCCCGGCTGACCCCCTTGAGTTGCAACCTGCTTCGCCTCAGCATCAGTCAGTTCTTCGGAAAAGGCCCGATCTCGTTTGAAACCAACCGTATCGAGGTTGGCCAGATTGTTGGCGAGAACCTCCATTCGCACCATTTTGGGGCCCATGGCTGCTTCGATCTTGTAGAGTCCTTCGATCATGATTCTTCTCCCGATTGCACGGTCGTTGCCTCAACCTCCTTCAACCGAATTGCCAGATCAATTTCTCCTCGTCCGATGCCCAGCTTTTTTGCGGCCCTGGTCCGCCTTCCACTCGTGGCCGTTTCCGGACAGAGAGAGCGGATTTTTGCTCCAAGAGCAATTTCCTGCCCCTGGTTCCCGAGCCGGAGGGCCAGGTCTATCTCTCCTGTTCCCCGTCTCATGCCCCTTGCAAAGTCGAGCCTCGTCTCCTCCTCCAGGACCATTTCTTCCCCTTGTTCATCATCCTCAATGTTCAACGACTTTTCCTGCACGGTATTCACGCGCAACATTTCACCTTCTTGGCTGTCACCAGAAGATGCAATGTCTTCGTGGATTTCAGAAGTCTCCGACGAGTCGCCAAAAGGGGTTCGTTCTGGCTGATCGGTTTTCCTCTGTCCTCGGGGTACCACAATGATGACTGCAAACGTACCAGCGCCCGCGAGAATAATGGCTAACGCAGTCAACCCAATGAACGACAAGAGCGGAGTTCCTCTTTGGGCTGGGCCCTCAGGCAGACTCGCTTCATGGTGGCCCACAGTATTCTCATCAGGGACGATGCCAGGGATATTCAGTGGACGTTGCTGCTCTAATGGTGCGATCTTGGCTTTCTCCCCGTGTGTCTCCTGAGACGACATGCCGTTTCTTCCGGACACTGGACGAGCCAGACAAAACACAAGCCCATGCCCTTCGTTGTGCGCCTGGATCGAGTATTCACCAGCATCCCGGAGGTTCGCCACGATGATCACACTGTCGGAACCTGCTTGTCGTAACACGATCCCCCGGACACTACCCTTCTGGAACTTGAGGTCAATTCCCGCAAGAGACGAAGTTACCACAGTCCGGGGCAGAACAATCCGCAGGCAGCCCTCCGTTCGATGGAATACAAACGCCGGCGTACCATCACATTCGAGTCTGATCGTGCTGACACGGGCAGAACCATCGTACCACAGATGCTTCAGAACCGCCGTTTCTTCAGGACCGGCAAACACCTGGAAAGCACAGCACACTATGAACAAACCCGAGCCGATGGCCTTTCTCATTTTGGTAATCTCCAGATCGGCAGCAAAATGGTAAACGTGGTTCCTACACCAAGCTTGCTTTCGACTTTTATCTCTCCCTTATGTTGGGAGATAATTTTGTGGCAGATGGGGAGACCAAGACCTGTTCCCTTGTCTCCTTTCGTGGTAAAGAAGGGCCGGAAAATCTTCTCAAGGACCTCATCAGGGATCCCTCCTCCGGAGTCGATGAACCGCACACAGACGAATGGACCGGCCAAGTTTATGGGTATTTCGATCTTGCCTCCTTTCGGCATAGCGTCCCTGGCGTTAATGAGCAGGTTCAGGAACACCTGTTGCAGGTAGTTTGCGTTCCCTGTAACCGGGGGTATCTCGCCGAACATGCTGATCTCTATTTCGATTCCAGTACCACGAAATTCATGGCTTACCATCGCAACGATGTCGTCAACCACTTTCCTAAGCTGGATAGGTTCCATGACCACATCTTCCGAAGCGCTCCTTGCGAAATTCATGAGGCGATGGGTGATATCGGACAGTCGGCGGACCTGCTTGCTGAACATTTCGATCCAATTGGGCATGGGCTTTCCCGATTCCACCAATTCCAAATGAAGCAGAAGGACCTGAAGCGGGTTTTTGATTTCGTGGGCAATCCCCGCAGCCAACTCGCCGATCGCAGCGAGCTTGGCAGCTTGGATCATTTGTGCATGGGAAGCCTTGAGTTCGTCGTTCACTCTGACAAGCTGCTGGAACGTCCGCCAGTTTTCCACGCCTACTGCGGCCTGGTTCGCAAGCACGGAGAGAAGTTGAACGTCCTGATTGGAGAATTCCTGCTGAGGTTTTTCAGTATGGATCACGTAGACGCCGATCCCATGATTCCGGAGGATGAGCGGCACAATGACGAAGTTTCTGCCATTCACCCCGGATACCATATGTTCGAGGTCTGGTATGATGACAGTCTTCTTCTCTGCAATCACCCAATCCACTATTCCCGCCTCCATCTGCTGTTGAGATTCATGCTGGAGGCGCTGCGAACCCTTTGAGGACAGGGGCACGAGTTGAGTCGAGCTTTCATCAAACACGAAGATATTGCACTCAATGACCGGAATAACCTGGAGCGTCAGCTCAATCAGCGCTCCAACGATTAGCTCCGGGTCATTTGCAGTGCTGATCGTATTCGAGAGGCGCTGCATCGCCACGAGCTCATCGATCNNACTGCGAATGGCGAGGTTGTTCGTCGAGACTTTTGAGTTCTCCTGGCGGAGAACGCTGATGGTTTGTTCGAGCGCTTTGATATAACTCTCCCTGTTTTCGATAAACTGTTCAAAATGTGGCAGTCCTTCTTCCACAATCTGCGCCGCGTTCTTATGCCTCGGTGACGTGTCCATCGTGGGCATGTGTACCCTCAGTGGGAATGGAGTCCAGGCGTGTCACTTGTTCGATATCGGCCCGGATCAGTTTTCTGTAGTTGGCCACATAGTTGTCCAACAGCGCTGGGTCATTAAGCTGGAGCCGGCTGAGCGCCGTTTCGTCGAACGCCATCCCCTTATCAAACTCCACTTCTGCATCGGTGATTTGCCTTGCGAGGGCATCGGCACAGTGGATAAGTGCGACCAGGTCCGGATTCTTCCTGGCATTTGCCGGTGCATGGTGGTTGGCAATTGCCTCAACGAGGTGATCGGGGAGGTTCCATCGTTCAGCAAGCCAACCTCCGATATCGGCATGGGTAACGCCAAGAACACTTTCCTCGGCTTCCAGGAACGACAAATCCGATTCGCGGGCGATTTCCACGATCCTTCGGAATTCGCTTCTGAAATACCTGTGCATGACGGAAATCCCCATGTCGTGAAGCAAACCTCCGACGAACACTTCGCCGCTAATCCGATAATTCAGGTCGCGAGCCAGTCGTCTTGCGAGGACGCCGCAGACAATGGAATGGTCCCAAAACGCCTTGGCATCAAAGTGCAAATCGGATTTCTTCTGCAGGGAACTAATCAGTGATATGCTGATGACGATTTCCTTCAGCGCATCGTACCCGAGCACGATGATGGCAAAGTCGACAGTGGAGATCTTCCGGGGAAACCCGTAGAAGGGTGAATTTGCAATCTTCAGCACCTTGGCGGTGAGTGCCTGGTCTGTGGAAATGACCTTTCCGAGTTTCGAAGCACTCGTTGTGGGATTGTCCACCATCTCGACCACTTCCATCGCTATGGCGGGGAGGGCCGGAAGCTGGATAATGGACTGAATGCGTTCCCGTATGTTCTCTGGCGACATCATTCGTGTGATGGACTCCCTCGGTTTCTTGTCCGGTCCGCGAGCTATGCCATGCTGACCAGTTTTTTGCGCAGGCCGCGCAACACTTCGTTGTGAATTTGGGAAACCCGCGATTCGGATACGCGGAGAATGTGCGCGATATCCCCGAATTTAAGCCCTTCATAATAGTACAGGGCAATTACTGTTTTTTCACGTTGTGGGAGATTATTGACCGCTTCCACAAGTATGCTCCGGTCTTCCTCGTCGGACAATTGGTCCAAGGGGCCGGGTGATTCCTCGGCAACACACTCAACGCTGCTCTCGGCGTCAACGGGAACCGGCCGGGCACCATTCATAGCTATTCCCGAGTCCTTCAGGATCTTCTGGAGCTCGTCGACACTCATTTCGAGTTTCACCGCAATTTCCTGCTCGACGGCCTCTCTGCCGAATTCCTGGGAAACACTGTCCACCGCGCGTTCAACACGTTTTATATTGGCGCGAACCGTCCTGGGGACCCAATCAAGGTTTCGAAGTTCATCGAGGATTGCTCCGCGGATCCTCTGGACCGCGTACGTCTCGAATTTGGCTCCAACAGACGGCCGGAAACGGTCGATTGCATCGATCAATCCCAGCATTCCGTATTGGAGCATGTCATCCGATTCAAGAACCCTCGCCGTAACACCAGCAGGGCGTCCAAACCGCGAAACGACATACCGCACCAAATCGACATACTGGACAACCAGTGCCCTTTTTGCGACCGGTGATCGACCTGTGAGATATTCGGTCCAAAGATCCTGTGCAGAATTGTTCATGAGACTATCCGGTTAGTGCCTTCTTCTATTTTGCCGCTTCAGCGGCGGCTTTCGGCTGGTGTACAGCCGAGTGTCTGGGAATCTGATCTTCCTCGAACCTCTTCAACGAAAATGATGCGGCGACNNAGGCACATACCACGGCGATGAATACCATGAACGACCTGGCAACGATGTCGATCATGTCGGTGTTTTCAAGGCTGAAGAACACCACTGCCACGCAAAACGCCAGGAGACCGATCTGAAAGATCACCTTTGTCATTGTGCGCTGGCCCTCCTTTCCAAGACGATATGTGTTTGATCAAGAATCACCTGCGCCAATCCCCTCATTGCGCGGGATACGTCGGATTTTGGATAGAGCTTCGCGACAGGCTGCTGCTGTGCAATTGCCTTCCCCACCGCACCATCTGCCGGAATTGTTCCTAACACTGTCAATTCCCTTCTCAGAAAATGGCGTACAGCCATTNNATAGGAGATGATTTCCTGATTAAGTCCCGCACCAGTATCGATGATGACGAGCTCAGGGCGATCGTCGAGTTCACTGATTTCGTCCAACAGACGTTCCTGAGTATCACCATCCATGGCCGGATAATCCGTTGCCCCAGAGCTCGCGGGCAGAATTCTTAGTCGGGATTGCGGCGAAAGCAGGATATCTTGAAGTTCCATTTCTCCCCGGAGCACATGGCCCAATCTAAACCGCGGGG
>PMNP01000338.1 GCA_003161755.1 Ignavibacteriota bacterium
GCCGAGTCGAACGGGGGTGTCGTACTCGGGAAATTTGTACGCACCCATCAGGTTAACGCGCGTAAGGAATTCGTTTGCGGAATACACCCCGCTCAGGCTTTCACCCGGGATTCCCATGAAGGTCGGAGTTCCTGCGCCAGTGGCCAGAAACATCGCAGAGAAGCCCCACTCATCAAAGAGTTCCCCCACTGTTGCTGTGCGCCCAACGACAAAATTGGTGTAGATTTGTACGCCCAGTGCCCTGATCCGTTCTGTTTCAAGGTCGAGAATTTCCTTTGGCAAACGGAATTCTGGAATCCCATATCGGAGCACGCCGCCGACGGCATGGAGTGCCTCGAATATGGTCACCTGATATCCGATCTTTGCCAGTTCTGCCGCGCAGGTGAGCCCGGCGGGACCGGAACCCACGATCGCCACCATTTCTTTGTGATGATCCTGGATGTGCGGAGATTGGAAAAGATTGTTCTTCATCTCATAATCGGCCACGAAGCGCTCGAGTTTACCGATTGCCACTGGAGTAAGTTTCTTTCCGAGCACACAGAGTGATTCGCACTGGGATTCCTGCGGACACACGCNNGCTGATTCCTGCGGACACACGCGTCCGCAGATTGCAGGGAGGTAATTCGCCTCTCGGATCTTGTTGACCGCGCCGACGTAGTCCTTCTGGAGCACGAGCTGAATAAAGCTCTTGATGTCAATCCCAACGGGACAGCCGTCTGTACATTGGGTTTCCTTGCATTCAAGACAACGTGAGGCTTCAATGACGGACCGATCGGTGTCGAACCCAAGAGAGACCTCGAGAAAGTTCGTGGATCGTTCGGTTGCATCTTGTTCAAGAGGCTGTTGCCGGGGGATCTTCATCCGCTCCGATGGCTTCATGGAGTTCAGTCGAGTCATGCGGGGCGTACCTCCCCCGTCAAGCGACATTGATGCCAGCGTGCTTCCGATTGCCGTTCCATTTCAAGGTAGCTCCTGTTGCGCATCATGAGTTCATCGAAGTCCACGAGGTGGCCGTCGAACTCCGGGCCGTCCACACATGCGAATTTCATCTGGCCGCCGATATTGACGCGACATCCGCCGCACATTCCCGTGCCATCGACCATGATCGTGTTCAAGCTGACGTACGTCTTCACGCCCGATATTTTGGTCACAGTTGATACCGCCTTCATCATGGGGAGCGGTCCGATCGCATAGACCGCATGCACCGGCCCAATGCTTCCCAAAAGATCCTTGAGTTGGTCGGTCACGAAACCCTTGCGTCCATACGAACCGTCATCTGTGGTGACGTATACCGCATCGGAACAGCCGAGCATTTCCTGCTCGAGAATGACAAGGTCTTTTGACCGCGCACCGATGACCGTATGGATTACGTTCCCCGCATTCTTCAATGCGCGGGCTATCGGATAGAGTTCGGCCGTTCCAACTCCTCCTCCGATGCACACGACAGTACCATGAAGTTCAATAGGCGTGGGAGTTCCGAGAGGACCGACGACATCCAGAATGGTGTCACCTGCTTCCTTGGAAGACAGATGTTTGGTCGTCTTGCCAAGAGCTTGGACGATAAGTGTGATGGTTCCCGCTGCCGGATCGCTGTCGGCCAGCGTCAGCGGAATCCGCTCGCCGTGTTCGTCAACGCGGATCATGACGAAATTCCCGGCTTTCCGCTTGCGAGCGACAAAAGGGGCTTGAATCACATACTTCGTGATCGTGGGTGCAAGAGAGGTTTTCTGNNTAGGAACGAAATGATGAAAAGACAAGAGGCGTGCCAGTTAATTTCCCGGGGAACGCCGCAAATCAATGATTTCCGGCCGATTTCGGACAGGCTGCCCTGCGCCTTTTCATTCCCGGAATTGAGTTTGTCAATTCAGGGAAAAACTTCAGCATGTCTCCAGACTGCGCAAGACTTCGAGCCTCTATTGTTGAGAGGCGACATGGCGGTCTGCTATGTCTTCTTTTCGCTCTTCCCGCTCCATGAGCATGTAAAGGGTATCGACAGTAATATCGATGTGTTCCAGCGTTATGATTAAGGGAGGGAGAAACCGCAAGACGGTACTATCGGTCCCGTTGATCAGGATTCCCTTCTCACGCATCGCCGTGACAAGAGATTCAGCTTCGCGGTGCAATTCGACGCCAATCATCAATCCATTTCCGCGCACTTCGCGGATGATGTTGGGATGACCATCCGCCAGTGAGTGGAGACGGGCGAGAAATGCTTTTCCCATCTCTTCGGCGTGCTGCATGAGTCCACGCTCGGCAATTTCGCGGAGCACCGCCATGCCTGCGGCGCAGGCAACCGGATTCCCTCCGAATGTTGTTCCGTGCATGCCCGGTTCAAGGGTTGCAGCAATTTCTTCGCCGGCAAGTATCCCGCCGAGAGGAAGACCGCCGCCGATGGGTTTGGCAACGGTGACAATATCGGGCTGTACTCCGAAATGCTCGAATGCAAAGAATTTCCCGGTCCTTCCGATCCCCGACTGGATTTCGTCGGCAATGAGAAGAAAGCCAAACTTGCGTCGAAGTTCCTCCATAGTCTGGACGAATTCCATTGACGCGGGTCTGACACCTCCTTCTCCCTGAATAAACTCCAGGATGACCCCCGCTGTCTCCTCGTGGATGCAGTTTCTCAGTGACTCCGGATCATTAAAGAGGGCAAGGGTGCAGTTTTCAAGAAATGGCCCGAATCCTTCCCGGTACCTTGGCCTGTCCATGATCGACAGCGCCCCCATCGTCCTTCCATGAAAGGAGTTCGTCATTGAAACAATTTGCTTTTTGGAGTGGAGTGTGCCCCATTTTCGGACAAGCTTGAGTGTTCCTTCGATAGCCTCCGCTCCGCTGTTGGAAAAAAATACTCGGGGATATCCGGCGTGACGGGAAAGGAGTTCGGCAAGTCGGACCTGAGGCTCCTGCAGAAAGTAATTCGAAAGGTGGATGTAGTTACCCGCCTGCTCCCGAATTGCCTCAAGAATTGCCGGATGGCCGTANNCCTCAAGAGGAAGACGCTTATACGTGTGAAACAACACGCTTGACTCGCGATCGGATAGAGACATGGCGGATTTCCGGTGTGAATGGATGGTACAAGATATGTGTTTTTGCGCCGAATCCATAGTGCCGGAGGTCAGAGGTTCTCCTGCAAAAAGGTTGTTCGGCGGAGATATTCCACTTGCATAAGTATACATCTTTTGGTATAATTATGCAACAGGAAAGCAGGAGTTCTATGATTCATGCGGGAATTGTCGGGGCATCGGGGTACGGCGGAGCGGAAGTTCTGCGCCTTCTCCTGAGGAGAAATGATATTGCGGTCGATGCCGTGACTGCGGCATCATCCGCCGGCCTGCGTGTGGACGCATTGTATCCATCGTTCGCCGGGAGGACCCCTCTGGTTCTGGAAGAACTCGATCCTGATCGTCTTGCCGGTCTGGACGTTGTGTTCATTTCGCTCCCCTCCGGCGAAGGAATGAAGGCCGTGAGGAGACTTCACGGGCGGGTGGGAAAGATTATTGACCTTGGGGGGGATTTTCGCCTGCAGTCGGCGGCACTCTACCAGCAATACTACAAGCACGAGCACGTGGCTCCGGATCTGTTGCGCGATGCGGTATACGGCTTGCCGGAACTCAACCATGACCGTATCGTCACGGCAAACCTCCTTGCAAATCCAGGATGCTATCCCACAGGTGCCATTCTCGGATTGCTTCCTGCACTTGTTGCCGGAACCGTGGAAAGCGAGGGAATTGTCGTCAATGCCATGTCTGGAACTTCAGGGGCCGGGAGAAGTGCTTCTGTCGACATGAGCTTCACGGAAATCAATGAAAACGTCCGTGCCTACAAGTTGGGTGTTCATCAGCATATACCGGAGATTGAAAGTGTCCTCACCGAGGCTTCGGGGAAATCCGTCCGGTGTTCGTTTGTGCCGCATTTGATCCCAATTTCGCGAGGCATTTACTCGACCATCCATGCAAAACTCTCCGGCTCCCTGAGTCAGGAGGAAGCTCTTGGACTCTATCGCGACTATTTTGCGTCTTCACCATTCGTCCGGGTATCGACCCAGACACCACAGATCACGGCAGTATCCCGGACAAACTATTGTGACATCGGGCTATTCGTTCAGGAACGGACCGGGCAGCTCATCATTATGGCCGTGATCGACAATTTGATCAAGGGCGCTGCCGGTCAGGCGGTCCAGAATATGAATCTCATGTTTGCATTGTCCGAATCGCTCGGACTCGAACCATAGAGGATAGAATCATGGAGCAGATATCCGATGGCGGCATCACCGCCGCCAAGGGGTTTCGGGCCGCCGCACTTCATTGCGGAGTCAAAAAGTCGCACAAAGATCTTGCCCTCGTCGTGTCGGATGTTCCCGCGACAGCGGCGGGAGTGTTCACCACGAATCGTGTCGCTGCTGCACCCGTCGTGTTGGACCGTGATCTGCTGAAAACAACGTCTGCTGTCCGTGCGATCGTCGTCAACAGTGGAAATGCGAACGCCTGTACCGGCACGCAGGGTATGGAAGATGCGCTGTACATGGCGGCGCAGACCGCCGACATTCTTGGCATCTCCACAAATGAGGTTCTTGTATCCTCAACCGGAGTCATTGGACAACGGTTGCCAGTTGCGAAGATCACCGATGGCATTAAAGAGGCGGCACAACATCTCTCCATTGGCGGTCATCTGGATGCCGCAGAAGCGATCATGACCACCGACACATTCGCAAAGGAAACTGCTGTAAAGATTCGGGTGAATGGCCACGACGTGAGCATTGGCGGGATGGCAAAGGGTTCGGGGATGATCGCTCCTCATATGGCGACGCTGCTCGTTTTCGTTACCACTGACGTGCGAATATCTCCGCAGCTTCTCCAGCAGGCATTACGAAATGCGTCCGATCGTTCGTTCAATCGCATCACGGTCGATGGTGATACGAGCACCAACGATATGGTGCTTGTCCTTGCAAACGGACTTGCAGGGAACGCCGAACTATGTGCCGACCACGACCCCGGCTTCAAGGAATTCTGTAATGCCCTGGATACTGTCATGATTGCGCTTTCAAAGATGATTGTCATGGATGGAGAGGGGGCGACAAAGTTCGTGGAGATACGGGTCGTCGGTGCCCACACGAACAACGAAGCCGACACAGCGGCTCGTGCCATTGCTCACTCGAGTCTGGTGAAGACTGCAATCAACGGCGAAGATGCGAACTGGGGGAGAATCCTTGCCGCCGTGGGCTATTCCGGTATCGAGTTTGATCCGGNNATCAATTTTGGCGATGTCCCCATTCTTTGCAGGAATTATGGCATAGATTTTTCGGAAGGCGATGCCAAAAAGGTGCTGCAGGAACGTGAAATACTTCTTACCGTGAACTTGCATCAGGGTGATGGCGAAGCGGTGTGCTGGACTTGCGACCTTTCAAGAGAATACGTTGCCATCAACGCCAACTACAGGACATGAGCACATGTTGAACATCACAGCGAAGACTGAGGTCCTGATTGAAGCCCTTCCCTATATCACGAGGTACGAAGGGAAGACATTTGTGATCAAGTATGGCGGTGCTGCCATGGTTGACGAAGACCTGCGCGAAACATTTGCCCAGGATGTAACCCTCCTCAAAAAAATCGGCATCAGGGTGGCCATTGTTCACGGCGGCGGCAAGGAAATTACAGGGGTTGCGGGGAAACTCGGGCTCGAGTCGCGCTTTGTCGATGGCCAACGGTATACCGATGAGGGAATGATGGATGTGGTGATGATGGTCCTGGCGGGTAAGACCAACAAAAACATCGTCTCACGCATCAATCTGCATGATGGGAATGCCGTTGGCATCTGCGGCATTGACGGCAACCTGCTCCGAGTCCGAAAGCTGACGCCAAAAGGCGTGGACCTTGGATTCGTAGGTGAAATTACCGAGGTAAACACGGAACTCCTCAAGCTCCTCTTGGGCAATACCTGCTTGCCGGTCATTGCTCCAGTCGGCTTCAATGGTCAGAGCCACCCCTACAACGTCAACGCCGATTTAGCTGCCGCAGCGATCGCCTCTGCCCTCCGGGCGGAGAAACTTGTGTACCTGAGTGACGTCGAAGGTGTGCTCGCCAACGGCGAGCTGGTGCATACAATGGACCAGCGCAAAGCCGAGGGTTTGATTTCGTCAGGTGTGATCAGCGACGGAATGATTCCCAAGATCCGCTCTGCATTTGATGCGTTGAACTCCGGGATTAACAAGGTCCACCTGATCGACGGCAGAATCAAACACTCATTGCTGCTGGAAATATTTACAGATGTCGGCGTGGGAACGGAACTTGTCCATAGCATAGAATCGGACATGAGATGAACCAATTGCGTTCCCGCCGACGATAGCCACCATCGAACGAGTCACGGAACTTGGCATGCCGAAACCGCATCTTGCTTCCCTGAAATCGCAACGGCACTACGCGATCAAGGAAATCGTGGGCGCCCTGTCGGTTGCGAATCAGGACGACTTGAAACGCGTGCTGAAGAAGCGAGGAATTGACGTAACCCAGGCGACTCTTTCCCGTGACATGAAAGAAATTGGCATCGTATGGGTGAGCGCCCCGGGAGGAGGAAAATATTCCTTTCAACCAGAGGAAGAGGTGCGATTTTTGCAGCCTACGCTGGGTGCCCAGGTTCATTCCATTGTAGCCAATGAATATACCATTGTCATCCATACACTTCCCGGCTGTGCGGGCGTCGTGGCGGAATTCATCGATGTCCGACGCTCGACGGAAATCATCGGGACCATCGCTGGAGACAATACCGTGCTGGTGATCCCCCGGTCAATTCGAAGAACGACGAATGTTCTCGAATTTCTCAAATCCATACTCATTAGAGGCAGCAACTGATGGAAAAACTCAGACTGGTTGTGGCATATTCCGGCGGACTGGATACCTCCGTCATGGTCAAGTGGCTCAACGATAAGTATGACGCCGAAGTGATTACCGCAACCGGAGACCTCGGCCAGGCCAAAGAGCTGGTGGGTCTGAAGGAAAAGGCTCTTGCCACTGGCGCCGTCAAGGCATACATCAAGGACCTCAAGAAGGAGTTCCTTGAGGAGTACGTCTTTCCGACATTAAAAGCCGGCGCGCTGTATGAAGGAGCATACCCGATGGCAACGTCGATTGGGCGGCCGCTTCTTGCCAAATACATGGTGGAAGTGGCGCGTGCGGAAGGTGCATCCATCATTGCCCACGGTTGCACGGGAAAAGGAAACGACCAGGTACGATTTGAAGTATCAATCGCAGCCCTGGCGCCGGATCTGAAATCCATAGCACCTTTGAGGGAGTGGGAATTCAAGTCGCGCGAGGAAGAAATCGAGTACGCCCTCAAGCATAACATCCCTGTTTCGGTGACCAAGAAAAAACCGTATTCAATCGATGAGAACATCTGGGGGACGAGTATCGAATGTGGCATCCTGGAAGATCCCATGGCAGAACCGCCGTCCGATGCATACCAGCGGACAACGGACCCAGCTCTTGCTCCCGACACGCCAGTGTATGTCGAAATTGATTTCGAAGAGGGTGTTCCCGTTGCGCTTGACGGATCCCGCCTTTCTTCGGTGGAATTGGTGAGCCGTTTGAACACCATTGCTGGCGCACATGGGATTGGGCGCATCGATCTTGTTGAAAACCGTCTTGTGGGAATCAAGTCGAGAGAGATCTATGAATCGCCTGCCGCAACGGTTCTTCATTTTGGCCATACTGAACTGGAGCGCTTGACGCTGGACAAACCGATGATGAACATGAAGGCATTCGTGGCGAATGAATACGCCAATCTTGTGTACAATGGACTCTGGTTCACGCCGTTGCGTGGCGCGCTGGATGCTTTCGTGAATGAGACCCAGCATTCCGTCACAGGCATGGTCCGGATAAAGTTGTTGAAGGGGCGTACCTTTATTGCGGGCCGAAAGTCGCCGTTTTCATTGTACAATACAAAGCTTGCCACCTACACGGAAGAGGATTCCTTCAACCACAAGGCCTCAGAGGGCTTCATTACCATCTTTGGGTTGCCGGCAAAAACATATAACCAGGTCCATGCGACTGCCGAATCTCAAGGCAAAGCCAAGGGGGCAAAAGATTCAACGTCTTCACCAGCGTCGGGAAAACCNNAAGGAGGCTCTGACATTCTCGTCGTCCCTTCCTGTCGACAAACGCCTGTTTGAAGATGACATCGAAGGGAGCCTCGCACATATTGCGATGTTGGCAAAACAGAGGATTGTTTCAGGCAGTGACGCGAAACGCATCCGGAAAGCGCTCCAGGAAATCCGCCGCGAAATGCGAAGCGGGCATATGAAGTCTCTCGAACACGGTTCAGCGAACGGGCGGTTTGTCGCTGAGGACGTCCACATGGCAATCGAAGCACGGCTTATCCGGAAGATTGGCGCAGTAGGGGGACGCCTTCATACCGCTCGGAGTCGCAACGACCAGGTCGCTCTTGATGAGCGGCTATATCTCAAGCGAACGATCGCTCATATGGTGAATTCCCTGAGGAGTCTGCAGGGTGCGCTGGTGAAACAATCCCGTAAGCACAGTCGGACCATTATGCCCGGCTACACGCATCTCCAAAGAGCCCAGCCAATCCTGCTTGCACACCATCTGCTTGCCTATGTTTCAATGCTTGAGCGGGACAGGGAGCGATTCTCCGATTGTCTTACGCGTGCCGCCCGTTCACCGCTCGGTGCCGGAGCGCTGGCGGGGACATCGTTTCCTATCGATAGACACCAAGTGGCACGGTCACTCAGGCTAAAGGGAATCATTGAGAACAGCATCGATGCCGTAAGCGATAGAGATGCGCTGGTGGAATTCATTGCTGCTTGTGCAATGACGATGATGCATTTGAGCAGACTCGCGGAAGAACTGGTGCTCTGGAGTTCACAGGAATGGGGTTTCGCGGTGCTCAACGATGCGCTCACCACCGGGTCAAGCATCATGCCGCAAAAGAAGAACCCCGATATGGCTGAACTCGTGCGTGGCAAGACCGGACGTGTCTATGGCGACCTGATGGCGTTGCTGACAACCATGAAGGGTCTTCCCCTGGCGTATAATCGGGATATGCAGGAGGATAAAGAACCTCTTTTTGATTCGACGGATACAACACAATCCTCACTCCACATCATGGCAGAGATGATCGGATCTGTCGAATTCAACGTGGAACGGTTCGAGGTGGAGCTCCGGGAAGATTTTAGTGCGGCGACCGACTACGCCGACTATCTTGTGAGAAAAGGAGTTCCGTTCCGGGCCGCACACGCCGTGGTAGGCACGATGGTCCGAAATTGTGTGGAAAAAAAGAGGAGTTTAGAAAGCTTGTCCCTGAAGTCGCTGCAAGGGTTCTCCCACCTGTTTGAAAAGGATGCACTGGACCTTTCACGTCCACATAAAAGCATCGCGCGGAAAAAATCTGCCGGCTCCACATCTCCCCGCGAGGTGGAAAACGCGCTTCGACGATGGGAACGGGCACTCAGGAAAACCGGAAAGGCGCGACGGTAGCGTATTCTGGCCGGGACAATCTTCGAAAGACAGTACAACGCGGCTGTATCCTGAAGATCCCGCCGCACGTTAGGGACGGTCTCTCCGTTCCCTGCACGGTGCAGATGTTCCAGACGCGAACGGAGGATCCCCGTAAGAGGGGAGGACCTGTTTTGCCCGCGATCTGAAACCCGCACTGGCATAGGGAAGTTGTTGTTGGATGACGAGCCGCAATTCCTCCTTAAGGTCAGGCTCCTTCTGTGCAATACCTGCCAACGTGGACATGGCAAAGGCTTTGATGGCGGTCGGGCTTTGATGATCCGACAAGAACTCAAAGCACGCGCATGTGACGGGACCCAATAACCGTGAGGGAATCTTTATATGCTGGAGCATTCTCAGTACGCATCGGCGCACCGCGTCGTGGACATCGGGCTCGATCATTCGCTTGACCATTGTATGAAGATAGGGACGCAGAAGGTCGGGGTGTTCGGTGGCGAGAATATCAACGGCCATGGCGGAACGTTGTGCCACGATCCGTTCTCCGGACAAGAACAGCTGCATGAGTTTCCGGATGCGCCGACGATCAGTACCAATCCAGGCGGCAATCTTCATGGACATCCGCTTTGAATGTTCAATCGTCAACGATTCTGCAATGTCCATTTTGGTCCTTCTCTGAACTGTGAGTCTCCCCAGCAGCCTCCACGAGCCAAACCCCTCTTGCGTATTCTCCAGTCGCTTCGATTATTGTGTGAATTCCCCAAAATATACGAAGGAATCCCAATTCAGTAAAGGCGACCCCACTCCTGTTCCATAAAGCGTAACGCCCAGGGCGCTTGCATTCTCGCCACCCTTCCTCTATCTTAAAATGGAATCCGGCAGCACATCACATGATACCACTGGTCTTAGGTGTGGCGGGAGNNTGGCGGGAGGCTCCTGTTCAGGCAAGACTTCCTTGACCAGGGCCCTTGTTGGGGCGCTGGGTAACACTCGTGTGGGAGTTATCCAGCATGACTCCTATTATCGTGGCGTTGAAGACGGAGGTGTGGCGCCACCTGTGGAAGCGAATTTCGACCATCCGGACGCACTGGAGACGGAGCTTCTTGTGAACAATCTCGGGGAGCTTCGATTGGGCCGCACCGTGGAAGAACCGGTGTACGATTTTGCTGTGCATCGTCGTTGCAGTAAATCTCGCCGCCTGGAACCGAAGGAGATTCTAATTGTCGAAGGCATTCTTGTCCTTGCTGACAAAGAGCTGCGTGCTCAACTAGACCTGAAAATATTCGTGGATTCTGAGCCGGAGGAGCGCCTCGTGCGAAGAATACGAAGGGATACACAAGAGCGCGGGAGAACAGAGGAATCGATCGTGGATCAGTATAATCGTTCGGTGAAACCAATGCACTTCGCCTTTGTTGAACCCAGCAAATGCTGGGCCGATATTCTCATTCCTGCAGGCGTTCACACTGATTCGGCAGTCGGGATGATCCTTCCTGCGATCGAATTGGCACTTTCAAGAAGAGGATGAACATGGATTCCATGGCTTTCCGTGTCAATGCTGGAGCACCATTGTCCTTGAGAAAGCTTGATCCCGGCTTTACCGGACCGTTCAAAGCCAAAGATGATGCGCAGGAGAAGCTTGCGCGGGACATAGAACGGTTGGGAGAACTTCAAAGTAAACTCTATGCCCAAAACACATGGGCCGTTCTGGTCATCCTCCAGGCAATGGATGCTGCCGGGAAGGATGGCGTGGTCAAACACGTGATGTCCGGGGTAAATCCCCAGGGAGTGTCAGTCGTGAGCTTCAAGGCTCCAACGGAGGCTGAGCTGAATCATGACTTCCTTTGGCGGCATCTCTGCGTCCTTCCTCGTAGAGGGGAAATCGGGATTTTTAACCGATCGTATTATGAAGAAGTCCTGATTGTCCGCGTCCACAAGGAGATCTTTGACCGAGAGCGGCTTCCTCAAGAATGCAAAGGAAAATCTCTGTGGGATCACCGATATGAAGACATTAATGCCACGGAGCGATATCTTGCCAGGAACGGCATAGCGATTTTGAAATTCTTCCTCCATGTATCGAAGAAGGAGCAAAAGAGAAGGTTCCTCGAACGAATCGACCAGAAGGAGAAGAACTGGAAGTTTTCGCCGGCCGATCTGAAAGAGCGTTTGCGATGGACCGAGTATATGCGGGCCTATGAAGAGATGCTCCACCGCACCAGTACAGAGTGGGCGCCCTGGCATATTATCCCGGCTGACCACAAGTGGTTTACACGGACTGCCGTGGCGGATATTATAGTGAAGCGAATGCAAAAGCTCAACCTCTCGTATCCATCCTCCTCGCGGGAGCACCTGAAGGAACTGGATCTTGCGCGGCAGCAACTGGAGAGTGAGTAATGAACCGATTGGCGAAAACCGGGATGCTGTGTGCGTTGCTCGTTGTGCCGGGCATGAGCGTATCTCAGGGCTTTGATCGCTTCAATATGATACTCGATCTTAACTATGAATCGGCTGACAGAACTGTTGAACTCTACTTTGGCCGAGGGGATAACCCTGGAACGGTGGCGAGGCTGAAAGGAAGCCGGGTGGCTCTTGCCACCACTGAACTCCTCGCAAAGAGGCCGTTGGATTTGGGATACCTGGAGGGAGCCCTGGAAGCGGCGAAGTTTAACCAGGATCTCTTGGATGATGTGTTCAGGATGAAAGACGCTCGTCGGCATGCGGCGGAAATTCAGGAACTGTTGACGGAACTCCGGAAGAGGAATTTTGATCAAAAGGTTGTTAGCACCGTTCAGCAGCTTTTTCCTGAGGATACGCGCATCGCTGTGAGAATCCCGGTGTTCTTTGTTGCCTTTGGCCATGAGAATATCGACGCCTTCGTGCGTCGAGTGGTATGGCATGGCGATGAGCCGTCTTTCGTTGGAGAGGGGGAAGGCGAACAGATCATTGTTGTGAATGTGGCCAAAGCGGTCAGCTATGGATCGAATGTCGATGAACGATTTCTTGGACTCATGAGTGTTGTGGCGCACGAGGCATTCCACGCTGCGTTCGGCGCCTACAAGGAAGGATCACCTGTGTGGCATGCTATTTATGCGGCCAAGCAGCAGCCTTTGGATTACCTCCTGGACCTTGTGCAGAATGAAGGGATCGCCTACTACCTTTCGCTCATCCAGCGCACTCATGGGAAACTTCCCGGGGATTGGGCTGAACGCGCCCAGTCTGCAATGGAAGTGTTTAATCAACGAGCCGAGGAGTTGATCGTTCCGACGACGTCTCCGTATCGCGTCAGAGAAATCCTGCAGAGTGCGAATACGTCAGGCTTTTGGGGGAGTTTTGGTTCCATCACCGGGATGGTGATGGCGCGCCAGATTGACCAGACTCTCGGAAGGCAGGCGCTGACCGGATCTATTGCGCTTGGACGAAACAATTTTTTTGTCGAATACATCGAAGCTCAACGACAATCATCGGGGTCTCCGCTGTTGTCCGACAAAGTTGCGAGGTATGTGCAGTACGGGAGATGAGAAGAAATCAATCGGCGGCACGTTGGTCTGAATACATAATTATCCCGGGGAATGAGTGGATCTCTTCATTCGTAATATCTCTCAACTTGTGACGGTAGCTGCCGCAGGACAGAGGGTAAAGACAGGGTTGGCAATGCGCGACGTCGGAATCATCACCGATGGAGCTGTGGAATGCAAAGAGGGAACAATTACGTGGGTGGGGACAACAGCTGAGTATTCCGGCAAGATTCCCGAGGACATGTCTGTCATCGATGCCCGCGGGATGGTGGCGTTGCCCGGATTCATTGACTCTCATACGCACACGGTATTTTCCGGAAGCCGGGAAAACGAATTCGCCCTGCGATCAGCAGGGGCCGCGTATNNAGTGCGTACCGCATCAAAGCGGGACTTGAAGCGTTCTGCAAGGCACCACCTGACCGAAATGATGCGCCACGGAACAACGACGGTGGAGATCAAATCAGGATACGGGTTGACTGTTGACGATGAAATCAAGATGCTCGAGGCTATTGCTGAATTGCGGGAGGAGGAATTGACCGATATTGTGCCGACATTTATGGCAGCTCATGCGGTTCCTCCGGAATTTGCGGGTAATGCCCAGGCGTACGTAGAACTTATCGTCGGTACCATGCTCCCGTATGTTGTCCGGAAGGGACTAGCAAGGTATTGCGACGTATTCTGTGAACATGGCTACTTTGATGTTGGTGACTCCAGGGTGATACTCTCCGCGGCGCGTGCGGCGGGGCTGCGACTGAAGATCCATGCAGAAGAGTTTTCCGTTTCAGGAGGTGCTGAATTGGCCGCGGATCTCAAAGTCACGTCGGCGGATCATCTGGAACATGTCACGGAGAAGGGGATTGAAGCCCTTGCCAATTCCGGCGTCGTGGCCACAATCCTTCCGGGGGTCTCATTTGTTCTTCATCAACAATATGCTCCGGCCAGGCAACTCATTGATTCAGGAGTCGCCGTGGCCCTCGCGACAGATTTTAATCCTGGTTCATGCATGTCATTCTCCATGCCTCTCATGATGACGATTGCGTGCACACAAATGCGAATGACGCCTGAGGAAGCCCTCGTTGCTTCGACGCTTAATGCCGCCGCTGCGCTGGATCTCTCCGCCACGCACGGGAGTCTTGAAGTGGGCAAAAAGGCCGATATCCTCCTTGCGGATATTCCTGATTTCCGGTTCCTCGCATATCATTTTGGTGTAAACCACGTAGGCTCCATCGTCAAAAACGGAACACTTCTCGAATTGTAGACATTCCATGAGACAGATCGTTGAGTGCGTACCGAATTTCAGCGAAGGAAGGGATTTGTCGGTTCTTGGAGCCATTGTCATGGCAATCAGTGAGGTCCCTGGCGTGAAGTGTCTCAATGCGGAACCGAACAAGGATTACCACAGAAGTGTCGTCACGTTTGTCGGTCCTCCTGACGCCGTTGTGGAAGGTGCGTTCGAGGGGACAAAAAAGGCGACAGCGTTGATTGATATGAGGATGCACATGGGGGGCCATCCCCGAATGGGGGCTGTGGATGTTGTTCCGTTTGTGCCGGTGAGCGGGGTAACGATGAACGATTGTGTTGCACTGGCGGAGACGTTTGGTGATCGGGTGGGCAGGGAACTTCAGCTTCCCGTGTTCCTGTATGAAGCAGCGGCAAAACATCCTGACAGGCGAAATCTGTCTGTTGTCCGGAAGGGTGAATATGAAGGGTTGGAGGAAAAGCTCAAAGATTCCCGTTGGTGCCCTGATTACGGACCTGCGGTTTTCAACGCCCAATCAGGTGCCGTCATCACCGGCGCCCGGATNNTGGACCAAAAAAGGGGAAAAGCAGGCAATTCCCGGTTCGCTGAAGTCAGTAAAGGCAATGGGAGTCCTTCTGGAGGGAAAAAACATTGCGCAGGTTTCCATGAATCTTGTGGACTTTTCTGTCACTCCTCCTCATATTGCATTTGAAGAAGTCAAACGCGAGGCTGCATCTCTTGGGATTGAAGTCACTGGAAGTGAAATTGTGGGCCTTGTCCCCAAAGAAGCGCTTCTTAAGGCCGGAAGATTCTATGCGCCGGCGGAGACACAGGAAGATTCGCTTATCCGAGTGGCGATGGATCATCTCGGGCTTGGCGATCTTGAACCTTTTGATGCTGGGAAGAAAGTGATTGAATACCAACTGTAAGAGTGTCCATGCATGCCCATTATTCACCAGGATCGGAAAATCGCCATGCCAACCAAGCAGACAATACAAGGATTTCTTGATGAACTCTCGTCCTCTTCACCGGCACCGGGGGGTGGGGCAGTTGCGGCATTAGCAGGTGCGCTAGGCGTTGCCCTGACGGTCATGGTATGCCGGCTTACAGTTGGGAAGAAGAAATATCTGGAAGTTGAAGAAGAAATGAAGAAGATCTTGGCCGATGCCGAAAAGCTCCGCACAACGTTTGTTGGACTTATTGCGAAAGACACCGAGGCATACCTGAAAGTTGTGGAGGCTCACGGTTTGCCGAAAGATACCGAGCCTCAAAAGGCTCTCCGGTCTGTTGCAGTCATGGAGGCGACCAAAGAGGCCACACTCGTCCCCCTAGAAGTGATGAAACACTGTATTGATGCGCTGGCCCTGGCACAGGATGTCTCCGCAAAAGGGAATATGGGCGCCGTCAGCGATGCGGGAGTCAGTGCCATCATGCTCCACGCAGCGAGTGAAAGCGCCGCTCTCAACGTCAAGATCAATCTTGCCGCCCTTGAAGATTCGGAATTCGTCGGCTGGAAACTGGATGAAGTGGGTTCGTTGCTGGGCACAAGCAGAATGATGCTCGAGGAGGTGCAGTCCATAGTGGAGGAGAAGCTCAAGCAAGAGTGACGCTTACGGTCTCTCTTGAGCGAGGGACTCCGTCAGAGCACAAAGTGCGGTGGCAACGATGGCTGCAGTTTCCGTGCGCAGAATCCGCGGACCAAGGCTTACCGGGAGAAACCCGGAAGAAGCTCCTATCTGAATTTCCTCACTCGTCCATCCACCCTCGGGCCCGATGCAAAGGGCGATCGTCAATCGTGCTGTGGCGCCCAGGAGTTTGTGGATCATCGGGACACCCTCACGTTCATAAGGGATAAGGGAAAGCGCCTCCGGCCCGATTGAGCGAACGTAGTCCTCCAGTCGAGTCAGCGGGCTTACGGCAGGCAGCATGCATCGTCCGGACTGTTTCATCGCGGCAAGGGCAAGCTTCCGCCAACGTTCTTCTTTTCCGTGCTGGGGAATGGTCCTTGAGGATCGCAAGGGGACTATCTTGCCGACACCAAGTTCCGTCGCCTTCTCCACAATGAAATCAAACCTTGCATGGTTCTTGAGAATACCAACTCCCAGGATGATATTGGTGCGATTCTCGTTTTCCCCATTCCGATGCGCCTTGATTTCGCATTCTGCCGAAGTCCGTGTCACACGACGAATGATCGTTTCATAAATGTTTCCCTTCCCATCCACCACCACAATCGTGTCCCCGATATTTTTCCGCATCACATGAACAACGTGCTGTAGTTCTTCTCCGTCCAATTCAAGAGAATGGGGTCCGACATGCGATGGGGGAGTGTAGAAATAGTCGTGCGTCGTCGGCATACAGGGGATGTCCCGTCTCAAATCGATGCGCGAAAATCAAGAATGAACTGACCTTGGCCAAACTGGTTCCATGCGTACTCTGTCCGCATGACATAGCTGTACGGAAGAAGCCAGTGAATCCCGGCGCCGTATCCCGACTGGATGGAGGTCCAGGTGAGTTTGTCTCCGCGGAACCAGGTTGTCCCCGCGTTTGCGAATACTGCCACACTTATGCCGAATTTCCAAACGGTGAATTCCTCGGGAATGGGAAGTGAATTGACCCGAAAAACGCGTGGGGAAAGGATGAACCTACGGAGTTCCAGGTTGATGCCGGCAAGGTCTTCTCCTTCAAACACCGTCCTGTACCATCCTCTGAGTTGCTCCTGATATCCGAAGTATACATGCTCATAGGTTGGGATGGCTCCTCCCGCCACAATACTGCCGGTAAGGCGTGAGGCGAACGTGCATTCAAAAGGCAGGGGCGCATAATGGCGGAGGTCAGCGCCAAACCGGGTGAAACTGATTGACGACTCTCCAAAACCGGACTTTGTGAGAAACCCTCCCAAGTAGTCCCCGCTCGATGCATATTCATACAGATCTCGTGAATCATACGCGTAGGACAAGGTTGCAACGATGTATCGGTCCTTTCCGCGCGGGGAGACAGTTCGTCCTGGCTCCCACGGAGAAACATCAACAGCCCGGAACCCGACTGATCCCGCTGCCGCTTGCATAATGGTGTAACGTTTTCCAAGGGTGGCATCGATGCCATAGTGATATTCGTCGAACTGTCCCGACCTTGCAGCTTCAATCTCGCTCTTGTTTCTCACCCTGTTGAACGACAACGAGGCGGAATAAAAAAGGCGATTCTCGGGATCGAAGAGAGGATCGCTGAACGAGAGCGACGCAGAGGGGTCGTTGCCTGCTACTGCAGAAGCGTACAGCTTTTGGTTCTTCCCGCCCACATTGTTGTGCAATAGTCCGGCGCCATAAAAGGGGCGTTGCGGGTCGCCGTCGCGAAACCCGAAGATGGGGAAGGGGATAATGTACCATCGTTCATTCACATCCACAAAAAGGAATCTCACTCCCGGAAGCGAGTCGTATTGGATATCCACTCTGGTGAAGAGACCGAGTCCGTAGATTCGGTTCTGGTCATAAAGCAGTGATTCCTCCGAAACTGTATCTCCCGGCTTTACTGTCATCTCATCGAGAATGACATAGTCTCTCGTCTTGTTGTTACCGGAGATGATAATTGTATCAACAACTCCCAGGAGCTTGTCGGATGGAGACACCAATATGGGTGTCTGTGCACGCAGAGAAGGAATTGCCACCAGGCAGAGGAACATACAACGAAGCAGAGAGAACATCCCTGACATGAGCGACAGACTGGGGCTGAGAGCGCGTAGTTGGGGCAAAATGCCTCAGAAATTAAGAATGTATCGACGGTGCTCCACCATAAGACAGCGATTCATGACCACCACTAGGCCTGCCGAAGCCGCTCGTTGAGCAGCGTCGTCATCTCCAATACCAATCTGCGTCCAGAGAGCTTTTGCCCCGATGTGTATTGCGGCGTCAGCGATGGCGGGCACGTGCTCGGATCGACGGAAGACGTTGACGATATCCACAGGTTTGGTGATTGCCATGAGATCTGCCACGCTCGGGACACCGAGAATCTCCCGCGCTCCGGGATTCACCGGAATGATCTCATAGCCCTGCAGTTTCATGTACCGGGCAACCCTGTTGCTATCCCGATCCTCACGATCCGAAAGTCCCACCACGGCGATGGTCCTGGCGTTGCGCAGCAGATCGCGGAGAGTCTCCGCTGTAGGGTTGATGAACATGGGTTAGGGAACTTCGTTGCCTTCGTTTGACAGCCGTTCCAATGCCCGATTGGCAGCCGCTTGCTCCGCCTCTTTTTTATTCTTTCCAGTTCCTGTTCCCTGGCATGAGTTACCCAACAAGACGTCGACGGTGAAGGTACGATCGTGGTCAGGCCCTTCTTCCCGGGCAATGATATATCTGGGCGCTCCAAGAGCGTGGGATTGTGCGTACTCCAGCAGCCGGCTTTTGTAGTTCTCGTCCGCTGTGGCAATGGCTCCTGAATCGAGCGCGACAGAAACCTGGCGATGGACAAAATCACGGGCAGCTTGGAATCCTCCGTCCAGGTAGATCGCCGCGATAATGGCCTCCAACGTATCGGAGACGATGGCATCGGAACCTTTGTCGAGTGATTGTGCGGCGCTTGGGCTCATCAGGATAAAATCCACCAGGTGTATCACCTTTGCGTAGGCGGCAAGTGCTTTGCGGTTCACCAGCCGGGAGCGGGCTTTGGTGAGTTCACCTTCTTCCGCGTCAGGGTGGCGATCAAACAGATACTCAGCGACAACAAGATTGAGAATGGAATCGCCTAGGAATTCCATGCGTTCGTTTGAATGGGCGGAGCGGGGAAGTCTCTGGAGATACGATCGGTGAACGAGGGCTTGGGCAAAATACGCCGGGTTTCGGATGGAATAGCCAAGTAGCGATTCAAGCCGGTGTAGGGCGGCCTCCGGTAGGACGCGATCAGCTTCCGACTCGGGCTGGTCAGTCCGAGTCGGGAACAGCCATTTTCGGAGGAACCCAGGAACGCGAATCATTGAGTTCCCTCCGGCTACTCCGTGTACTTCTTGAAGAGCAATGTTGCGTTGTGTCCGCCGAACCCGAAGGTATTGCTAAACGCATACGTGAGCGCTTTGCGCACGGCAACGTTTGGTGTGTAGTTAAGATCGCACGCGGGATCCGGCTTCTCCAGGTTGATCGTCGGAGGAATCATGCCATCGGTGATCGCGAGAATTGCAGCTATTGCTTCTACGGCGCCGGCGGCGCCGAGGAGATGGCCCGTCATCGATTTGGTGGAACTAATCGCGACAGATTTTGCGCATTCCCCGAACACTGTCTTGATGGCCTGGGTTTCACTGATGTCCCCGAGGGGAGTGGATGTGCCGTGGACATTGATATACTGGATCTGGTCTGGTCCGATGCCTGCGTCGGCGAGCGCCCGTTTCATTGAGCGGACTGCGCCTTCTCCTCCCTCCGGCGGGGCGGTGATATGGTAAGCATCTCCGGTAAAGCCAATGCCGCAAATTTCGGCATAAACCTTTGCATTGCGTGCCCGTGCGTGTTNNTCCCCGATCCTTCCCCCATCACAAAACCATCTCTGTCGGCATCAAACGGGCGTGAAGCCCTTTCCGGGGCGTCATTGCGCGTGGAGAGAGCTTTCAGAGAATTGAATCCTCCAAGTCCCATCGGAGTTATTGGTGCTTCTGCTCCTCCACAAAGCATAACCTCGGCGTCGCCATATTGAATGATCCGGAAGGCGTCGCCGATTGCATGTGATGCAGTGGCACATGCAGAGACCGTCGCATAATTTGGCCCCTTAAATCCATGTTTAATGGAGATATGACCGCAGGCGATGTCGGGAATGAGCATGGGGATGAAGAACGGGCTGATTCGCCGGGGACCGGATCCGATATAGTTCCGGAATTGTGTATCGTACGTCCCCATACCACCAATGCCCGATCCATAGACGACACCCAAACGGTCAGGGTCTTCGTCTTTCGGTGAAAGGCCTGAGTCTGTCATGGCCTGATCGGTTGCCGCCATGGCATACTGGGTGAAGGGATCCATTCGTTGTGCACTCTTGCGGTCGAGGTAATTCGCAGGATTAAATCCCTTGAGTTCACAAGCGAATCTTGTGTCGTAGGCGGAGGTGTCAAAATACGTAATGGGAGCAGCACCAGAAACCCCGCTCAACAAACTCTTCCAGAACTCCTGCACATTCAATCCAATGGGGGTGACCGCACCCATTCCCGTGACGACGACTCTGCGTTTCATGTTTTACCGTACTCCTGTTATTCCGGACAATACCCCACCCGGACATAGGAACGACCCGGATGGGGCTGGAAATCTTCCCGAATGAAATCTCAAGCGCCGGTTTTTAGTTTGATATACTTCACTGCTTCGCCGACGGTCTTGATGCTCTCATAGTCTTCGTCCGGGATGCTGAAGTTGAAGGCCTTCTCGAAGTCCATCACCAGTTCCACGATATCGAGGGAATCTGCCCCAAGGTCGTTGGTGAACGACGCCTCTGGCGTAATCTGTCCTTCGTCGACGCCGAGCTTGTTGATGATGATCTCCTTAACCTTTGCCTCAATGTCAGCCATGACGCGACCTCCTGTTGGTGTGTGTTGATGATCTGGTTCAAATGCAAGTCATTACATACTTAAACCACCGTCGACGCTGATAACCTGTCCGGTAATGTAATCTGCTTCGGAAGACGCCAGAAAGCGCACTGCCGCAGCTATGTCGCCCGGTTTGGCGGTCCGCTTCAGTGGAATCATATCCGTGAGCGCTTTCGTCTGTTCGCTGGTCAACATCCGTGTCATGTCGGTCTCTACGTACCCGGGAGCGACTGCATTGACCTGAATATTGCGAGAAGCAAGTTCTTTTGCAACCGACTTTGTAAAACCGACGATTCCCGCCTTGGAAGCGGCGTAATTCGCCTGGCCTGCGTTACCGGTCAGCCCCACAACCGAAGTAATATTGACAATCTTGCCCGATCGCTGCCCCATCATCTGCCTGCAAACCGCCTTGGTAAAATTAAAGACACTCTTGAGGTTGTTTGTAATAACCCGATCCCAATCCTCTTCACTCATCCGCATCAAAAGGCCGTCCTTGGTAATGCCCGCATTGTTGACGAGAATATCGATCCGGCCAAATTGCTTGATCACTTGTTCGACGACCGCGGTGGACTCAGAAAGAGATGCTGCATCAGCTTGAAACCCGGCGGCAATGCCTCCAGAGTTCTTGATCAACGCCGCCAGTTCGTCGGCGATGTTTGCGGAACTCTTGTAGGTGAACGCCACCGAGGCGCCGGCAGAAGCAAGACTCTCGACGATCGCACGCCCGATTCCCCGCGTCCCTCCGGTGACGATGGCGGTCTTCCCTTGAAGTATTCCACTCATTGGGAATCCCTCTGTTGCTCTCGAAGTGCGGTGGCCTGCAGTGAATTGTATGCTTCCTCAAGTGCGGAGTATCCATCCTGTCCAAGCAGATGAATCAGCTCCTCTTTGCACCCTTTGAACATCGGGACTGCAAAATCCCGGGAGATGGAACAACAACCTGATTCTTCCTGCAGGAGATCATCAAAGCCGATGACTCCGTCGGTGATTTCTATGGGGAAGAGGATGCAGTACAATGGCTTCAACGCCCACTTGTGCATGCCCACGCTCACAGCGGCCTTTTGGAGGGAGCACATTCCTTTACGATCGAGAAACGTGCACTTGCCATTGATTTCCTGCGTTCCCACACATCTTCCCGATGGAAAATCGCGATGCTCACTTTCTTGCGGCTCAAACCATTGCGCTTCGTCGTTGACCTGCGAATCATCCATGTGAAGTTTTACGAGATCCCTGTGGGCAAGGATACGCTCACGTTCTCCGATATCGACGTAGACGCCGCCGTGGCAGCAATCGGAGGTGCATGTGCACGGACCTCCACCTTCGGGGAACCCTTTCTGAAACAGATCAGAAGAAATTCTGTATCCCTTGATCGTCACCAAGCGTTCTGTCGTGGTCATGCGGTGCCTGCTGGCAACTCCGAACATTTGTCTATCCCTGCGGTTTCGACTGTACCGTCAATCCTCTTGACAAGGCCCTGAAGAACTTTGCCCGGTCCGATTTCGACGAATCGTGCAGCGCCGTCGCGTATCATATTCCGCACCGAATCTTCCCAGCGGACAGGACTGGTGAGCTGGCGCAGGAGGAGATCCCTGATTTCCGAGTCGTGTGAAACAGGTTCAGCGGTGACATTTGCATAGACAGGCACTTGTGCGTTGTTGATAGCAACCTGCTCAAGCGCCACACGCAGTCCTTCCCGTGCCGATTTCATCAGAGGCGAATGGAAGGCCCCGCTAACGACGAGTTCCTTTGCCATCTTTGCTCCCCGCGTTTTTGCCAGACTCATTGCTGCGCGAACTCCTTCGACAGAACCTGATATGACGATCTGCCCGGGAGAGTTGAAGTTTGCAGGTTGGACGATTCCTTGTGCCGAGGCTTCGCTGCAAAGCGATTCAACGACAGCGGGTTCCAATCCGATGAGAGCGGCCATCGTCCCGTGTTCCTCTTCGCCCGCTTTTTGCATAAGCTCGCCGCGCAATCGAACCAGTCGGAGACCGTCTTGAAAGCTCAACGCCCCGGCGGCAACGAGTGCTGAATATTCCCCCAGAGAGTGGCCAGCCATCATTGACGGACGCTCCTTGCCCATCAATAACACCAGCATCATGCTGTGGAGAAAAATCGCAGGCTGGGTGTTCCTTGTTTGGCGGAGTTCCTCTTCCGGTCCACGGAACATCACATCACTCAGACGAAAGCCCAAAAGGCGGTCGGCCTCCTCCAGAAGGTTCTTCGCCATCTCATGGCGTTGAACAACATCAGCGCCCATGCCGACGTATTGCGATCCCTGACCGGGAAAAACCCATGCTGTTAATGACATCAATGTTCGATCGATCTGTGATGTAACGTTTTTGCTGTGTCCTGTGCAATAATGAGAGCAGCCTTCCGTGGTTCTCTGACCGCTCAGTGTTTCACGGGGTTCTCGGCGTTCCATTTGATGAGTATGGAACCCCAGGTGTATCCAGCCCCGAAGCTGGCGAGTACGATTGTCTGCCCCTTCTTCAGCTTCCCACACTGCCACCACTCTGAAAGACAGAGCGGGATGGTGGCTGCCGTAGTGTTGCCGTACCGATCGATGTTAACCATCACCTTCTCTTTGCCGATTCCCATGCGCTCGGCGGTTGCGTTGATTATGCGCAGGTTTGCTTGGTGCGGCACCAACCAATCGACATCACTTCCCTGAAGGCAATTTCGTTCCATAATCTCCGCAGAAACATCCGCCATGCTCACTACGGCCACCTTAAACACGCTTCTCCCATCCTGGTAGAGATAATGCTGGCGCTTGTCAACGGTTTCATGCGAAGCCGGAAGAAGGCTGCCCCCGGCCTTCATGTAGAGGGATTTGCCTCCTGACCCGTCACAGCGAGTAATATAGTCAAGAATACCCGCGGAGGAATCGGTCGACGGCTCCACCAATACTGCTGCAGCCGCATCTCCGAACAGAATGCAGTTGTTGCGATCCGTGTAGTCGGTAATCGTGCTCATCTTGTCGGTCCCCACTACCACTACTTTCTTGCAGTGTCCGCTTTCAATCATCTGGGCAGCGGTGACCAATCCGAAGAGAAACCCAGAGCAGGCAGCTGACAAGTCGAATCCCCATGCGTTCTTGNNGAGCGGTTGAGGGGAAAAACATATCGGGCGTGATGGTTGAGCAAATGATGAGATCGATTTCGTCCGCCTGGATTCCCCGTCGTGCGAGCATCAATTGGACGGCGGGGACAGCCATATCGGAACATCCGCCATGCTCCATGATCCGCCGTTCGGAAATGCCTGTCCTCGTACGGATCCATTCGTCGGTAGTATCGACCATCTTCTCGAAATCGGCATTGCTCAGGACTTTCTCCGGAACGTAATGCCCCACCGCGGTAATCGTAGCTCGGATTTTACTCATGTACTACTCCTCATATCACAAACAAACCCACGTTACCGCGGCTCCTGATCCTGGCTTGGATGAACCCGGGACAATGATTCTTCAATCTGTTGATGAACTTTCCGAATGGCCATATCCTCCGCCCGGAAGATCATGTTCATTATTGCTTTTGGCGTTGACCTCCCATGGCCGATGATGGAAACGCCTTGTACTCCCAGCACGGGAACCCCACCGTGCTCCTGATAATCCAAGTCCTTCATGACGCTGCGCAAGCTATTGCGGGCAAGGAGAGCGACGAGAAGATGCGCGACACTTTTCTTTGCAAGCTGCGTGAAGCGTGATTTGAGAAACCCCGGCACGCTTTCGCCAAACTTCATCAGGATGTTGCCCACAAATCCGTCGCAGACGATCACATCGCAATTGCCGCTCAGGACGTCGCGCCCCTCGATGTTTCCCACGAAGCGTAACTGACCGCCTGAGAAGAGACGGTAGGCTTCCTGTGCAGCCGTGTTTCCTTTTGAATCCTCTTCACCAATATTCAACAGGCCAATGGAGGGATTAGGAATTCCCAACATCGTGCCTGCATAGATGCTCCCCATCACTCCGAACTCGTAGAGGTGGCGGGGTTTGCAGTCGACATTTGCTCCCGCATCGACCAACAGGCAGGGATTCTTTGCTGTTGGAATGAGCGCTCCGATGGTCGGGCGGCTGACATTTGGCAGTCTGCCCAGGATCAGTGTCGATGCAGAAAGCACAGCGCCGGTATTGCCTGCGCTGACGAAAGCGGCAGCGTTCCCCTCATGCACCTGACGAAGCCCGACAGCAATTGAAGATTTCTTCTTTGCTTTCAATGCAGCAGTCGGACTATCATGCATGTCGATGATATCCGGTGCATGCAGCAGAGAAATGAGACCATCATTCCAAGAGAATTTCCCGCCTCCGGTCAACTTCTCCAGTTCTCCCCGAATCAAATCTTCCGGCCCGACCAGGATGACATGCAATCCCTCAGGGCGATGCCGTACCGCCTCGAGGGAGCCCTGGACAACTGATGCGGGGGCAAAATCACCACCCATCGCGTCCACAGCGATGCGTATGTCAGCTCTGGCGTTGGTCAACGACTTGCCGGAGAGGGGTTTGTGAATCCGGGGAGCCCGCTGGAATCCACGCATGGAGCCGGAAGGATGATGGCCAACAGGTTATGACTTCTTGGGAACCGTGATTGTGCGGCCTCTGTAGAAGCCACAATTTGGACAGGCACGGTGGGGAAGTTTTTGCGTATGGCAGTTCGGGCATTCCGAGACTGCGGCTGCGGTTGCCTTATAATGTGTACGGCGCTTGCGTCCGCGTGTTTTTGAATGACGACGTTTTGGATTCGGCATACCCTCCGTGCTCCTTACTGGAACGCCTTACTCCTTTATCCGCAGGTCCCGCAAGGCGTCCCACTGGGGGGCCAACGGTTCGGGCCGGCATTCGCATGGCCCATCATTTAAGTTCTTTCCACATCCGGGACAAAGTCCCTTACAGGTGCTCTTGCACAACAACTTGAGAGGAACGGCCACTTGTATTGTCTGTGAAACATCCTCCGCAATATCCAGAGAGGGTGTCCCCGGGCTGATCACTTGCACCTCTGCCTGGTCGTAGCGCCTCGTACCTGACGCGTCGTACAGATAATGCATGTGGTACGTGGAGGACAACGACTCACTGAACTCCGCAAGACATCGATCGCATGTACAGGAGACTTGAGTCTCTACCTTCACCATCAAATGAAGCTCGTTGGGTGTTTTTTCCAACAGTGCTTCAACGTGCACATCCGAAAATCCAGGGCCGAGACCTAATGCAGAAGCCGGTTCATCAAAACAGAATTCATGTTCTCCCTCAGGCAACCCCGCGATCGGCATCTTCATGGCAAGAATTCCCAAGCCAAAAAATGGCCATCATGAGCCGTTGCTGCTTCTGTGGCCAAAAACATATCAATATAGGGAANNTTCCAGCAATACGGGAGTACTTCCTGTGTGAACGCCCGGTCATAGTTCATCGGGAACCGGGTACAATGGCACCGGGACGAGACGTTTTCCTGCCGACAGATGAGGAAACGCCGGAAGTCACCACCGCAATAATCGCCGGTTTTAACCGGAGGGGAAGGATCAAGAAGCGGAAGTGTAGTGCAGAAAATCGAGATTCCCTTGAATCTGATGCCCGGAGCGGCAAGAAGTTACCCTGCTCGCCGCTCCCAGCGGCAGATCATGCCTCGGCTTTGTGCTGAGGCTCCGCAAGTTCAAGGAGTTGGCTCTGGACATGCTCCACTGTCTCGTCCAGCGCCTCCCGGAATTT
>PMNP01000319.1 GCA_003161755.1 Ignavibacteriota bacterium
GCAGGTCTTTTGGACAGGCAGGGCGAAAGAGTGGTGTTTCTCTCTTGTGCGGAACGCGAGCTTACCAGGATGTTCCGTTCCTGAAAAACGTAATGATGATAATGAGGATCAGAATGAACACCCCAACCCCCACTGCGATTCGTTGCTCTCGCGTAAGCTTCGCCATTACTTGACCTTGGCAAGTTCCTGTTTGAGATGGTCGATGACACTTACCGGCGTCGGGTCAACATTGTGCAGGATTGCGAGATACAAGCTCACCCAATCGCCGAGATGGATCAGGGAGAACATCCTTGCCAACAACGAGCGCCCTTCGCTCCAGACCTCTGTAACATGTGGTGTGTACTGCTCCAGAATCCCCTTGGTAATGTCCATTCTTACCTGAATCCGCTTGTGGTCTCCCTTGTCCCGCAGGAAAATTACCTGTGTTTCCTTCATGATGGGTCCAAGCACCTTCCAGCCCACAAGTTCATTGTGATTCATCTCGGGGAGAACATGCCCGAAGCAGAGTGTCTTGGCATTTTCCGCGAGTTGACCCCGCCAACGAGTGTTCACGGCATCGAGGTGCTCGGTGGACGAATAGATCACGCCCAGCCGTCCCTGTAACTGGCCCGCCAATTGCAGTGCAAGATTCGAGGCTGCTTCAGGATTGGAATACTCGGCGCATTTGGTATCGAGGATATCGATGGTTTCCTTTATGGCCCGCGATTGGTCCTTGATGATGCGCAGCTTGCTTAACGCTATAAGGAGTGGGAAGAAGGAATATCCCAGTGCGGCCCGCGGCGGCAGACCGGGCGGAATCTTTATTGCCGGCGAGCCCTTTGATCGGGCAAGCTTCTCCGTCAGCCCATTGGACGAAATGCAGAGGATTCTGGCTCCCCGCTTTATGGCCTCGCGGTGGGCGGTGGTTGTTTCCTCTGTATTGCCCGAGTAGCTGGAAATCAACACCAATGTCGACGGGCCGACGAATGCCGGGAGACTATAGTTTCGATTCACAAGAAATGGAACGGGCAGCTCTGAGGAAAGATAGCTTTTGAGAAGGTCTCCGCCGATGGCTGATCCGCCTAGGCCACACAAAAGAATCTCACGAATTCCCCGGATAGGGAGCGACACCTTCGCGTCATTGCCGATGCTAACTGCCTCACGCACCTGGTTCGGGAACCCTTTGATGAGAGAGTACATATTGCGGGGGTCAACAGTTTGGATATCATTGATAGTCATGAAACTCCTCCGTCATTCAATTGGTAGCTCTGGGACTTTGTTCCTGACGATTGAAGAAAGGTACTCTTTAATTTCATCTTCGGTTGCAAGCGAAAGCACATGATCCGCCATGCGACGGGCATCGCGGTGTTTCACGGTGCGGATGATCTTCTTGATTTCAGGAAGGGCGGACGGATTGACACTCAATTCATCGAGGCCAAGCCCGATCAGCAGGACGGTGGCGAGAGGGTCTCCCGCCATTTCACCGCACATGCCGATCCACACATGCCGCTTGTGGCCGGCGTCAACAATCATCTTTATGGTGCGCAGCACTGCGGGATTGAACTGCTGAAACAGTCCGGACACCGAAGAATTGTCGCGGTCGACGGCAAGAAGATACTGAATGAGATCGTTCGTTCCGATGCTGAGGAAGTCAACCTCTGCGGCGAATTGATCTGCGAGGATGGCTGCGGAAGGGACTTCGATCATGACCCCAATGGGGATGTTCGCATCGAAGGCGACGTGGGCGGCGGTCAACTCATCCTTTGCACGCTGAAGAATCTTTTTTGCCTCACGGATTTCCCGGAGTTTCGAAACCATGGGAAACATGATCCGGACATTCTTGCGCGTGCTCGCACGAAGAATGGCCCGTAACTGGGTTAAGAAGAGCTCAGGACGGTCAAGCATGACCCTGATGCCACGCCAGCCGAGGAAGGGATTCGACTCGTGCGGTCCTTCCGTCACAACCTTATCGCCGCCGATATCAAAGGTCCTGAAGATCACCGTAAGGGGAGCCATGCCCTCGGCAACCTTGTTGTACACCTCGTACTGTTCCTCTTCCGTCGGGTAGGTGGATTTGCCGATGAGCTGGCTTTCGGTCCGATACAAGCCGATCCCGGCCGAACCCTGCAGTCGGGTAAACTCCACTTCCTCAGGGAACTCGATATTTGCGGAGAGCTCAATCTTCCGATGGTCGGGGGTCTCAGCATCCAGAGCGGCAGAACCATGAAGCTGTTCCTCGAAAGCGTGAAACCGTTCCGCTTTGCTCTTCAAGATGTCGAGCGTTGCGGCATCAGGGTTCGCAATAATCAGGCCAGCGAACCCGTCAATGGCGATGATGTCACCTGTTTGGATTTCCTTTGTTGCATTGCGCAATCCCACGACCGCGGGGATTTTCAATGATCGCGATATGATTGCCGCATGGGATGTCACTCCGCCGAGATCCGTGGCATATCCAAGAACCTGGTTGCGGCTGAAAATCACCGTGTCTGCCGGCGTAAGATTTTCGGCGACAATGATCGCTTCTCCTTCCAGTTTCGAAAAGAGCTTCTGATCCTGGATATTGCGGATGATCCGA
>PMNP01000160.1:0-160 GCA_003161755.1 Ignavibacteriota bacterium
ACCGGCAGGCGTCTTTGGCCCCTCCAACACAACAAACCCTTCCGCTGGAGGATGTGTCCCGTAACCATGGGAAGTGAGATCTTGATTGTCGCTATCGTAGACATAACAAAGGGAGAGTAATGTATCGCAACCCATCAAATCATCATTCGCATCCCCGAGA
>PMNP01000160.1:195-14222 GCA_003161755.1 Ignavibacteriota bacterium
ACGTCAACCCCTGGCGACCAGTGTCCATTGCTGTCAAGGTCTTCATAGGGCGCACCTGCATCTCCAGGCCACCCGAGGTAATCAGGATTGGCGCCTGGAGTGAGACTATCTGTCTTGTTGATTTTATACAAATGCCACGTGCTGTCACTCGCCCTTGCGTTCGGCAGCGAGTCGTTGTTCGTCGTCGTGTTGAACTGTTCCAGGAGCGGACCCGGTTGAAATTCACTTTGATAGTCCATGCACGCAGTCCGGATGTCTCCCGTTGGATGATGGATGCCGGCGATCCAAATTCCAGCAGTGAATACGCATGTCTNNCAGAGTTGATGGTGCAGTTTATGGTGTTAATGTCGAGATGTTTGTAGTCGTTGAGTGTCTGGATGACGTTCGCGCCCGACCTGCCAGCAGGTTTGTCTCCGCCGAAGGCGGCATTACACACCATGACGAGAGCAGCAACAACAATCGCAACTTTCATTTCAAACTCCTTTTGTTTTCCTGATACGAGACCAATAGCAATCTTTTTGGATGAGTCAAAACATTTCGGATTCGTTGGGGTGCCGGTTTTTGATCCCCACAGTGAACTACCATCGGCAGAGCCATTGGCTTCAAGGTCACAGCCTCTCTTGCCCGTCTTCACAACTCANNTTGAGCTCTTTTGCGCCGAGTTGAGGATGTTCCATCTCTTCAACAATGATGGCACAGCCCCTTGGACATAACCACCGTCACGGACAGTGGTTTTCTACTGCGAACCACAATGCGGGGCTGTCTAGATATCACGGTTTCTGTCTACTGCATACCTGCCCGACAGGCATGGCAGGCGGGCTGTATACTTCATACTCTTTGCTTTCTGTCCTGGAATCCCCAAGCCACAGGCTCTCCCTCTCTATTTATNNTTTATATCCTCCCCGATTGGAAAATAGAAGTGATTTCTGTGGAAAAGAACAGAATTCGAAAAGAATTCTCTGGGCGATGGGGCAAAATGGCGGATTTAAATGCAGGTGGACATCTGACACTCGCGTCAGATTGGATCAAACCGGTTCTTTACGTTGATCGACATCCTCTTTCAATTAGCAGAATCTTGCACCCAAGCGCGAGAGCATTTGCCTTAACTACCAGCTACCTGCTACTTACTACCTGCACGTCGCTTTCACAAGAAAAAAAAAGCCCCATCCCGGATCACGGAACAGGGCCTCTTCTTCCCTCACATCTTCCAACGCTAGCCTCGCGCGCGCGCGCTCGCAATCCCAAGCCGCTTCAGCTTGTAACGGAACGTCTGCTCGGTCATGCCGAGGAACCCCGCCGCCTTCGACTGATTGAATCCGAACTTCTCCAACGACCGTTCGATGATCCCTTTCTCTATCACGTCCAGCGACTTGTCCAGAATAAATTCCTGACCGGCCATGATGTTGTTGATCATCTTTACCACCTCGGTCTTCTCGTCCACCAGCTCCGGCGGCAGCACAAACCTGCCGTCGTGCGAGAAGAGCACGCACTTGTCCACCACCGCCTTCAGCTCGCGGATGTTTTCCTTCCACGGCTGGTGCACGAGGATGTCGATTGCGTTCACGTCGATAGCCACTTCGCCGATCCCCAGCTCGCGGCTGATGTCGGCGGTGAAATATTTTACCAGCAGCGGAATGTCTTCCGGCCGCTCGCGCAATGGCATGACTTCCACCCGTTCAAACTCGACCACCTTCGTATAGAGATCTTCCAAAAGCTTCCGCTTCTGGACCAGCGTCGAGGGGTCGTCTTTCAACGTGACGATCAGTCGGATGTCCACATTGGCATTCGTGTCGCCGCCGATGCGCCGCGTCTTTCGCTCGTTGATGAAACTGAGCATCTTCATCTGGTTGCGGAAGCTGGCTTCTTCGAGCTCTTCGATCAGCACCGTGCCGCCGTTGGCCTGTTCGAACAGGCCGCGCTTGGACGTGTACGGCAATCCCTCGACGCCGCGGTCAAACCCAAACAGCAGCGCTTCGAGTTCCCGGTCGTCAATGACCGACAGGTTGAGTGACATGAACGGCTGTTCCGCAATTCCCGTCTTCCCTTGCAGGTAGATGTTTTTGGCAATTGCGCCCTTACCCGTCCCCGCCTCGCCGATGATGACCACATCGCGACGGTTCTTGGAGAGCTTTGCAATCTGTTTGATCAACTGTTCAACGGCCTTGCTCTTGCCCACAATAGGATAATCCGGCGAGCCGCCGTTCTTCTGTTGCTTATCCTCGCTGCGATCCTGTTGATGATCCATGAAGACAGCCCCTGTTATTGTGATGAGCCAGATTGATCGTTCATGTCTCCAGCTTCCGACCTCGGTACGGCAAGCACGCGCCATGGAAGCCAATGGGCATCGAAGAAGCTTCTGATGACCAGGTTATCCACCGCGTCTCTCCACCGTACAACGGCCGCCGGACTTGCGGCAAGTTCCTGCTCGTAGAACTCCCCTCGTACCGACATGATGAACCGCAACCGCANNGAGGAGCGAGACGGTGATGGAGACGTAATGACCGACCTCCATCACACTTGCCGTTGAGCCCCACTCGACGCTTTTCACGTAGCTCCAGGCATGAAGGATCTCCAGCGTACAGACAAGGAGAAGGAGAAACATAATCCTCTCGATGTATGCCCCCTGCGGGGGATCTTTCATGTACTGGTACCCAAAGAACAACAAGATAAAACCAACGCACAGCACGCACAGATAAATTCTATTCATATACAGCGGCCGCATGAGGAGGATGTTGTAGTTCATCCCCTCAAGATACGGATACAATTCCTGGACCCTGCGGAGTTGCGCCTCGGGGTAGAGCGATCCTGTGGCGACGCGNNGTAGGTGAAGATCGGGTCGGTGAGCATCGGGCGATAGTAATACGAGAACGCGCCTCCCACGATGAGGAGCGCGATGGCATATTTTTGCCAGAGCTTGAAATCGCGGAACAGCAAATCGATGGTCAGGTAGACGATGGCGAGGGCCAGGAACACGAATGCCATCCCGTGCACGACATACTCCGAGAGGATAAACTGGGCATACCGATGGGTGGTGAGGAGTGAATTCCCCGGACCGATAAACAGCTGCACCATATAAAAGAGCGACAACGAAAAATAGAGCGTGAAGTTCACAAAGATCGGTTTGTTCTTCGTAATCGGTTCATTCCGCACCAGCCGTAACGACTGAAAGAAGAGGAGGAGTTGCACGGCGATAATGGCATACGTACCGAGACTTCCCTCCTCGTGAGGAAAGAAGATCATCGCCGTCGTAAACAGACAGAGCGTGACGATCCAAAGAAGGAATGTATGGCGGAGGACCATGGGACCAGTTCCTTTACTTGCGGTAATATAGAACATTCCTACGAAAGAAGTCAAGCAAAAAGCGCAATAACTCGGTGAACTGGCACGATTTCCGGCGTTTCAAGGGATAACTGATTAAATTTCCCTTACCTCTTGACAGTGAAGCAATTATTCGCAATATTCGTATATGTTTCGCAGTGACCCACGTCACGGACTGCCGTTTTTCCCATATGGGAGCGAGGCGAAGCACCTTCGCCGACAGCAGAATCATCGCTCGCATGTTCTACCGGTCAGTATCAACGCGATCCGTTTAACTCTCAATACAAGTTTTGTTATCAACGCCGGCGGGGGTGTTTCCTCCATCTGCCGGCAAAATGTTGTATCAGTTCCCCCAAACTCTCCAACTGAAAGGTTTATGCCATGTCACGCAACGCCAAACGTTTCCGCGCACTCGCCATCACACTGATCGCCATTGTCCTCACGAACGTGGCCATTTCGTACGCCAGCCTTGCTCCCGAGCATATCAATCCCCGCCCAATCATCGGAGATGCACCGGTGCATGCGGTGAAGTGAGAGCATAGCAGATAGCCATGAAAGAATCGCGACCACTTCACAAGGTGAGGTGTCTCTTCTGAATTACCTAACCTCGGTTTTTCGGGCGGATTGGCCGAAGTAGTATTCTCCTTCTAGCTTCCTGACGCATTTGGGGAATGACGATTCTATGATTCGAAGGTCATGGGAGCCATCCTGACTTAGAGGGTGGCTTGCTTTCTTATTCGACAATCATGCGAAGACAACAAAGTAGTGATGCCACTATGTTAATCCTCCAATGCCTCCTGAGGGGATTTGGGGTTTGGTCTTCACACCCTTGCTCTTAGGAAAATCATCTTCGGTCAGAGGTANNACGACCCGAGATGCCACCCACATTTGTGTCCTTTGCACGGTTCAACTATCCTGCAAATGGAGTGGGAACTTAGACGTGACTAGTAAAAGACCAAAAGGATTAGTTTGAACAGGTCTTCACCATTCTTACATGCTGGCCTTTTTCTTCTAACATTCCTCACAACGACACTGGCAGGAGTTCAGTGGTTAAACAAGGATCCATTGGAGCTATCCAATTTTCCTTTCGGATTGCCCTACTCGCTTCTTCTCCTGCTGATGCTCTCTGCACATGAGTTCGGCCATTATGNNCCGGGTTTGTTGTTACTTTGATCATTCTCATCATAGGACTCCGCACACTCCCTCCCATCGATTACCTCTATGGCATTCATCCAGAGTACGCGAAACTGGCGGCGATCCCGCAGGAAGGTCTTACATTCGGTCACACGCTACTCTATGATTTTCTGGTGAACGTCTGCGTCCCGGCAGGCACATTCGTCCCTCCCATGAACGAGATCTATCATTACCCGTTTCTTTGCGTGGGATGGTTTGGGATGTTTGTTACCGCGATGAACTTACTGCCGATTGGTCAGCTTGACGGCGGGCATATTGCGTTTGCGATGTTNNATCCTTCTCGTTGTGCTTGGGACTCTCGGGTTCCTTCCTTTGGTGGGAATCCCATTTTCGTACGGGTGGACTGGCTGGCTCTTTTGGGCAATCATTCTTGTCATTTTCCTTCGTCGTTCACTTTTAGCGCGTCCCATGCCTAAAGATGCCTCATGCCTCAGTCTATCCAGATTCGCAATCGGATGNNATCCCAGCAGCTCTTTCATTTGTGAATCCTTGACTTCTAACAAAAGGTCTAATCAATAAGATCAAAATATTTGATCCGTGTTGGAACCACTACGTGAGACTTGTCCCCTTGTTCGAGAGCAACGCAAAATATACAATCAGTATTAAACCCCCATAGCATGCCAACCACGTTGATTCTTGAGACATCACCACACTTGCTGAATCATCGCCGGACTTATCCATAACACTATTGACACCTATTCCAAAGTGAACAAACTGCGACCAATTCCTTGGTTCATCTCCAAGATTTATCAACATTATCTTAGCTGATCGGATGGCTGCCGACGGGCTAGCACCTCCTCTTAATTCTGAATAGAACCGTTTCATAAACACTGCTGCTATCCTATCATTTACTTCCCCAAGTGTAGCAATCGTAGATTGTACTCCCCCAAAAATCAGGCCTTTGACCATAGGACTGACAGAATATGATGCGTTCCTCCCTGCACTTCTACATACGTCTATAACAACCAGATCAGCATTCCACTTGGAAGAATACAAATCGAGAGAACTTAGCCCAATACACTTATCACATGTGTCGCGGTTCCCAAAGGTGAGTTGGATGTTTGTTTGTCCTGATATGAAATCAGAAGTACTGTGACCTGCAATATGAACGATCCTATAATCACAAAACATCGATAGTAACTGATCTTTGTCAATAAGTTCAGCCCTGACTAAATCTGTTGAGTTATGGTTATTCTCAACAATTGTGAGTTCTTCGTCATGCACCCCCTTCATACGAGTCCATATTCCTCTTGAGCTACTAACAAGGCCCTCATGATTATCAATCAGTTCCGGAACACGCATATTCTCTTCCGTGACTAAGAGAATTTTTGGTTTGTCACATGAATGTCGATAATTCCTTGATATTCTACTGGCGTTCAGNNTCATGAGAATCAACCACATAGTTAAGTCGGTCAGACGCAATTCGTTTCAACGGATTCTCACTTGACGTGATCAATGCCTCGACAGGCAGATACCACAAAACATCATCTGGGATCACTAGCCATTTGCATTTGCCCTCCAGTAATGATTCGATTGGTCCAAAAAGGGCTTGATAGAGCAAAACACTTGCTTCTGTTTCCGCGACACATAAACCAGCCTTTCCATTCAAGGATCCTGAATAGCTCGGTTCTTCTAGTGGAAATGCTTTTGTCACTTTGTCCCGGACCCATTTTCTCGAGACATCCAGCTCCTTGATTGTCAAGCTGCTGCTATCAATGACAAAGCACAAAGTACAGCTGTCAAGACAGATGAACTCAATACAAGAGGCATCGCTCGCAATTGTCGAGACTATTCCATCGACACCGGTGTCGCTGAGCATTGGAATGAAGTTGTTAGAAGCGTGCTTGCTGACGATCAATTCCTGTTCAATCAGTCCAAGAATTGCTTCACTTTGATCATAGTTTAAATCTCTAACATTTTGCAAAGTTAGGTTTGCCATCCTTACAAATTCTTTTGTTTCTGGTCGATCTTTTGGGGGCTTCGATTTGCTCATGGCTTCAAGCCGCAGGGCTTGTGAAAGTTCGAGCTCTACCCGATATTGCCGATTGTGTGCCGCTTCGGCCCAAGAGAAAGCGGCTCGGAATTGCTTTGACTTAAAACAAAGATATGCGGCTCTTCTACATATTTCAATGGCCAGGGAATCAAGGCGGGTTGTTTCCTCTATTGGGAGAAATCCCACCNNCCAATTCACAGAAATGAATCGCCATTTGCGGATGTCCCTGTTCCTCGGCAATTCTAGCAAGTCCAGCAGAACTACATAGCTTCAGCGGACGCATAGCTGATTTTGTAGCTTGGTCGAGAACAAGAGACAGTTCATGCCTAGCTCGCACGAGAGAACCTTTTAACTTCCAGTAGTCAGCGAGGTTTAAGTGTCCATTAAGCGCTTCCTTGAGAAAACCGTTTCTCTCTGAAATCGAGACTTCGGCGTTAAAAAGCCGGTGGGCTTCTTGGTACTTACCCTCAAGCATCCTTAATCGCCCTTCCACCCCTTTCAAGATCGATTCTATTCCACGGTTCGTCTTAATCTTTGATCCGAAGTAACTTGCCAGGGTGTAATTTCTCCTAGCCATAAGACTCTCACCCTCGCACTCGTAAATCGAACCGATAATTGAATATCCCAAGAACAAGACTGATGGTTCAGTACCAGCGGTTTTCGCCTTACTAAGCCCCTCAACCGCGATACTTAGAGCAAATCGATTTCGCCCTAATTCGTGCAACAACCGAGCCTCATTTAACAGACGCCAAGAAGAGTCACAACTAAGGGGAATTTGGTGATTGACCCTCTCATATGCCAATATTCCCAAAGCTTTGTCGTATAAACCCAAATCCATATATGCAGAGTAGAGAGAAGAGCATGAAGCACCAAGAAGGTCATTGTCCNNTCACTCGAGAATTTCACTCCTTCATTCGGATTCCCCTGCGCAATGGCATGCTCAGAATACCTAATAGATGCCCAACCATACCACCGCATTAACCCGTATTCCTTAGCTTCAGCCATTGTAGCTTTCATTTCCTTTCGCCAAGCATCATCGTCGCCATTTTCGTCCAGCAACATTAACAAATAGCTCGACACCAGCTGTCTGGCACACACATCCCCTCTCCTCTCGCATTCAATGCGTAAATGATTCAACCTCTCTACCGCACTTACATGAGATTCCTTGAGTGACATAAGTATCAGTTTAGAATCTTTGCACGAAGTATTGGCAGTGTCACACGACAGAGCTTGATCAATCGACGATAGAGCTTCATCAATGTTCCCTCGCGACCAGTACAATAGCCCCAACACATACCAAAATCCGCCGATACGTGGATAGGCATGACATAGAATCGACACCCGCCTAATCGACCCACTGCTCCCGTNNTGGGACGCCAATGCCGTCTTGAATAGCTCTTTCAAATATATCTGAAGCCTTAACAAATGCGTCCGAATGAAATTCAATCATCCCTAACGCTACTAGCGACTGGTCAATATCAATCCCATCCTTTAAACGACACTCAAAGAACTTCCTTTACTTCTGGAGTTCCTTCGAGTATACCGCGATTTCTACTCTTATTTCATAAAGTCGAATATCTTTTGGATAGCGCTCAATAAAGTAGTCACACCGCTGCCTTGCATCAGTATAAATTCCAGAACCAACCATACGACGAAGTGAGATGATTTCCTTGGTCGATATCAGATTGATCTCCGCAGCCAAGCGTCCTANNCTTCGACATGTTTACATTGAACAGGGGGTGACCCCAATCCTACACCACACAGTTGCAAAGCGAGAAATGTTTCCAAATTCTCACATTTGCTCACGGTAGCCATACCCCTTCGTTGAGTTAAGAATATCAGTTCGTCTTATCGATGCCTTAGAACAAAGTGAGTTACCCTTTCAGATACGATGTGCAAGAAGCTCTCTTTAATTATCTCAATTGAGTTACTTCTCGACACATAGTTGGTTCTCAAGTTCTGTCAGAAATGGTCGAGTCACTTCAATGCTTCCCTGGCGGAACAATACTGATGATTCCAATTGACGAATCTCAGCAATACAACTTGTTTTGTCACCCACAATTGCATAAAGTCTTATNNGATATCGCGCATCATCAACCATCAACGTGTTGCCTGGAATCGTTACTACCGCTTCAAAGTGAATTATCGCGTTTCTGGCCGCATTACGATCAACGCTCGAGTATAATCCTAATACGTGACGATCGGCCAATCTCATCCAGCCGAGTCCAGCAATATAGTGTGCCCTTTCAATTGATTCTAACTCATGAAATGATCTCAGATATCTATCCAGAAATACTACCGCGTCAATCGGGTCATCCTCTGCCAACTTGCTGATTGCAAAATAGATATCAATTGGCTCACCACCTCTTACCACTAACTCCAACTCATTTCGCTGTAGAAAGGAAACCCTGGCAATCGATAAGGCTGGTGGATTGAGGATGAGGACAATCATGCAAAGTAACACTGCGGAGGCAGAAGCACCAAGGAGTATTGCTCTTGATAAAGGCATGCGAGAAAAAGAGCGTTGTCGTAAGGATCGTTTGTTTATAACTCTGTCTTCTGACTTTGCAAAGTTGCCAATCAATATTGCGCTTTCAAGCGTTTCCGAAAGATCTGATGCAGACTCCAAACTTTGAAGCAGNNGGGGGAGACTGCCTATCGACATATCTACGATTGAAGACTCACGGATATTTTCTTTCATTGCATTTCCTCGGAGTATATTCAGTATCCATTGAGCCTTAGAATTTTGCGTATTCGCCGGATTGCTCCCTCTTCTCTGCTTTTCAGAGTTGATAGAGGCACACCTACCAGTTCACTAATCTCCCTAAACGTCAATCCCGAGAAAAATCTAAGCTTGATAATTTCAAATTGCGCCGCAGGGAGTTGTGCAATCGCTTTGCGGAGGACTGTGCGGAGCTCCTCGCTTTCCGTCCAGGGGATGGGTTCTTCCACGGCAAGTGTATCTTCGTTGATCTCTTCGAAGAACCGTCCGCCGTTCNNGCCGTTCCTGGCTCGGTATTTCTTGAACTCGATTGCCCGGTTGAGCACAGCGCGCGCAACGTAATTCCTGATATGCTCCAGCGTCTCGAACGTTCTTGCCGGGTCGCTGAGGATCGCTGTCAGCACCGCATGCAGCATATCCTCCGCCTCCTCGCGTGTGAGACCGGCCGAGCGGGCGAGGTTGATCCAGAACCGAAAATAGCGTGCGTAGGCAACCGACCAGAAACTGTCCGCCGGAGCAGAGGCAATCGCCTCGGGGGCGGACCTCGGATATGCGCTCATCAGATGTTTCGTTGAACTATTGGGTGCGAGAGGGCCGGAAAGAGCTGCGGCCTGGCGGGGATTTCCTGAGTATACTGGTTTTTACGGAAAAGCGCAAGGGAAAAATTGGGTAATTATCCCTTTGACAAACCACTAAACAGGAGAGAATTGTTGGTATATTACGGACATTCGTAGTATATGACCACCATCACTTGACTTGAAACCCAACATTGTTGATATTATATTCATATAAGATAAAGACAATGCACGAGGGATCCGACGCTAGAGAGGGAGAAGCATTGTTGACTTGTCCCGCACCCAACCTCTCGCCTAATGGGCTCAAAAGATCTTGTCGATATTATTAAGTACTCGGTTGAGCACGTTGGGGCGGCCTACACCGTCGTAATGATTTTCATCGGTGGGGGCATGTATTACATCCACCGACTATTTCAAAAGAATCTCAAATCAAAGGATGATGAAATTCTTCGATTAACTGCCGAGAAAGATCGGTTACAGGATCATCTCCTTTCTGAATTGTCAAAATTGAGGAAAAAGAAGCCATGATAAATGCCTTTATATTCCTCTTCGGTATCGCGATTATCATTGTGGGATTTGCCACGTTTGATCGCTTTACCCTTGCCAGAACGTTTTCCAAGACTCGGAAATGTTATTTGCTACGTAAGCGAAAAGACGAATTGGTTTTCCTCGCCGTTGAGAATAAAATAGCTGTGGACGATCAGCTATTCAAAGATATGTTCCAATTCCTTGAGTCTTTCGAATCCGTTTGTGATCACCTTTCCCTAAAGCATCTGCTTGAAGATCTAAATCATCGGAAGGTGAATCCTATGGATGCTAGGAACTTTGATGAATTCAAGAAGAGGATTGAGAAAAGTGACAAAGAAGTACAACAAATCGTCCTGGCGTCTCTACAGGAAACTGCACTGATGGTAATATCAAACAGTGCCACTGTGAGGTTTCTTTTTTACGTCCTAAAAGTCGCGCTATTCAAGAAGATGCCCAATTGGCTGAAGAGAAAGATAAAATCTTACTTCGGTCCTCTTTGGGATACTACAAGGGGAATAATCGCAATTGACAAGACGTTTGGATTGCGGACGGTGAGAATCTGAGTTAACAACTTAGACAATAGATAGCATTACTACACAAGAAAGCCGGAGCGGTCAGCTCCGGCTTTCTTGTTAGGTCTAATTGCCCGTGGTCTGGTTAGTCGAATTTGACCCCTAAAGCACGAAGCATCGCAAATGTATCCATATATTCAATATTGAACTGTCGGCAAACATTAGGAATCGGCACGCGGCGTTGTACTTGTGCAACGAACTCTTCTTGAGTAACGACCACGTTATGTTTTGCCATCGCAAATGCTATTAGCCAAGCGTCGGGATCATTTGCATAGGCTGCTCTTGCAGCACTCTTGAATTGCGTATTGTTTTGAACCCACTCCATTATTTCTCGATACGATGCAATAACATCAACCTGCTCAGAACTGCAAAACGCATCATTCAGGTTCCCCCTCGAAATCCAATTAGTGAGTTCGTCGTTACCGTCTTCGAGTTGCTTCTTAATGCGATCAATGCTTCTAATACGTCCTTGTGACACTTGAGCAATAAGAGTGTCCCAGAACACTGGTGCAATATCAAAGGCATAATAACGGTCTTTTGCTTCTATAAAGACGTCAGCATCGATAACAAAAACACTATTGTCGGTTTTCACGCGGCTGGCCTATCTAGTAGGGTTTTCGCGAATTGAGTATATGTCTTTCCATGTAAACCTGTGAGTTTGTAGGCCTCATTATATAGGAGTTTGCCTTCCTTGGCAGCTCGAACAACAGCACCCGCAAATCGTCGCCCGATACGCAAATTCTGAGTGGCGTAAAAATCTCCGCCGTCTGATTTCCTTTTCGTAAATTCACTGGACAAATATTTTCTATAGAATTCAAGGAACTCAGACTTGGAAATGAGGGAAAGATCGAGGGTTCGTCTTGCCGCGACCAGTGAACTCACCTTGAATTGTCGAGCCACCAGTTGAAATCGCTTGTTGGAGTCTCTAATGGAATTCCACGTTGCGCGCAATTCCGTAGCCGGGATAAGGATTTCTGCTGCCACTTTATTGCACGCTTGTTCGACAATATCATTTGACGGTTGAAGTTCTCGCAAATCGAAAGCGGCACTGTGCCCAAACCAAACGTGGGCAACCTCATGTGCAAGTGTAAACATTTGCGCTGCTTTACCATCTGCTGCGTTAACAAATATTAGGGGAGCGTAATCATCTGTTAGAACAAAACCCCTAAATTCTGTTACATCTAGTTTTCTGAATGTGTTGTTGCCAACTACTCCATTAGCCACGACAATGACCCCGGTGCTTTCAATGGAGTGTAAAAACGCCCTAAGCGCATCCTCCCATGTTTGGTGTCGGGCAGCCCAATCCCTACCCAATCCTAGGGCTGATCTAATCGTTGCAGCTATGACAATCGGGTCATCTTCCACTTTCACGGACCCTACAAAAGCCAGAGGATCTTCATTTTCTTCTGTCAAATGTTCTCTCATCCAATCCTGACGTTGTTGCATGGTCTGGACGGTCTCAAGGAGGTCAGGGCTTGGCCGATTGACTTGACGAGTAGAGACTGTACGGAAAAGTGGAATAGGTAAATGCTCTTCGGGTGGTTTCGATAGGAATAGGTAACCTAGTGGGGTTCGCGTCTTTCTTGCGAAACTCTCTATTTGCCTTAGGGTCGGCAACAGCTCCTCAGATTCCCATTCTCGGAGTTTCGGGAAGCTCTCCTCAAGAACTTCCGGTGATAGGCCAGAACGCTCACTGGCCCAACGGAAGAGTTCTGCGCTTATTTTTACTCGGGTCATAGATTACCTCACACTTGACAAAAGGAAGAATTATTGGTATATTCATCCTGTCAAGTTAAGCGACTTGAGGAAATACTACGGCCTACTCGTTGGCGCGAGCAGGCTTTCGTTTTATAGAGGGTGTGGAAATTTGCAGGAGTTTCTTTAATGCTTCTTCTGGCGTAAGCGGATAAAGGCTCACCGGCTTTTCGCTAGTTGTCTTTTCCTTGCTTGTTCTCTTTTTCTTTCCCGCTTTCTTTTCCACGCGTTTATCTTAATGAGTCCTTGTAGGTGAGTCTCTTTCCTTCGAACCCTTCGATAGCGGAAGCGGTTCGTTCGTTGTCGGTGACCTTCCGGCGATTGTACCGGAAATCAAATTCTGCCAAATAGCGGTGAAGGTGTTCTCTGCTGATGTGGTGGAACGTACCGTTCACGCCGCGCTTCAATAGGCTGAAATACCCCTCAACCGTGTTCGTCGTAGCGTTCCCACGTACATACTCATGTCTGCTATGGTTAACCGTGTCGTGAGACGCGAACTCTTCGCCAATCTTCCCGTATGCAGTGAGTTCATCCGTCATAAGATGGGAAGATGGATTGATATTGTCAAGAAGCGTTTCTCTCAACGTTTGTGCGGACACAACGGGAACAACGAAGGAACGAACCTTCCCGTTTCTTTGCACCAAAGACACGACCGGAGTCTTGTTCTCTAATCCCGTTTGTTGTCCTACTCTTCGGCTTTTTCCCCCGACATACGTTTCATCCGCTTCAATCGTTCCCTTCATCTTGCGGGTCGGCTTCTGTTCCATTGCAAAGCGGATTCTGTGGCACATAAACCACGCGGTTTTATAGGTTACTCCGAGTTGCCTGTGGATCTGATGTGCGCTGATTCCCTTCTTGCTGGAGCACATGAGGCTGATAGCCTGTAACCAGATGTTTAGCTTGATGTGGGAGTCTTCAAAGATAGTCCCGACCGTCACGGTGAATTGGTTCTTCGTCTTACTTCTCCGGCAATCCCTGCAACGATACAAGCCAGCCCGAGCACCTGGAACCTTCACCACATCCACACTGCCACAACGTGGGCAAGCAACGCCGTCGGGCCACCGGAATTGTTCAATGACTTCGCGTGCCGCGTCTTCGCTGTGGTAGCTCTTTGCGAGTCCTTTAAGGGTCAAGTCTTTGGTTGCCATTGGAGTGCCGTTTTTGTTTGTTTAACCTACTTCCAATATACGAAACGAAAAGCGGTTTGTCAAGTATATAATTACCAAAAATTGGGAATTGGAGACGGGGAGACTGAAGCTAGGATTGAGCTCTGAGTAAGTAGTATGAAGCCTGCCTGCTCGCTCCTTGAGTCTCGCCTGAGAGCGAAGTCCTGGAAGGCGGACCGGCAGGCAGGTAAGCAGAGACCATCC
>PMNP01000213.1:0-2903 GCA_003161755.1 Ignavibacteriota bacterium
GTTTTCCAATCACGAAGAGGTCAACGTTTTTTTCCGCAAGATTCGAGGCAAAGCTGTTTCTGCTACTGTGGAGATGTATACCATCAGGTAAACCTGCCTGTCTGATGTATCGCTTGAATCTGTGCGAGACAAACGACACGTTGAGGGGTTTGCCATTCCTTTCGAATATATATTCCCCTGTTTTCTCGGGAAGGGCTCTCAGTGCGTTCTCATTGAGCGGGACAACACGGTTACTCCTGGTCTTCGTCAAATGCTTATCGCTGTTTACCACCCGGATCCCGTTTGGTTCGTGCCAATATGATCCTTCATGACAGGTACATCATGCCCCAAGCGGCTTTTCAAANNCCACTGATGCGATACCTGTGCCTGTTCTGTTCCAGCTATCCCAGAGCCCACAATGAAGAAGAGCAGCACCAATGCATGGAGACGTTTGTACATAGTAAAATCCTCCTATGGTGATTTCTGGAAATGACTCTATTCGTCTTGCCTAAAGAGTAAAAAAGGATTGAAACCCGAAGCTTGCTCCTGTAAAACCACTCTCACCACAATCTTGCCTTGTTGCTTCGTTGTGAATCACTGTCGGCTCGGAAGAAATACCGCCAGCAGAAAGCCGAGGGTAGCAAGTCCNNCGATCACAACCACCGAGCTATCAAAAGGGATGGTTCCTTCAAAATACTTGGAGTTCCGCGATGTGTCGCTTTTGAACACTCTCCCCTGTCCCCATATCGCACGTGTAGAATCTGAGTTCTTCTGAAAGGTGTACCGGCCTGCATTGAAGGTGATTCGTTGGCCTCCTTTCTTTGTAATGGTCACGTCCCACGTATTCTCAGACTCGAAATCCACTGACTCAGGCCTGAGGATCTCCCTGTGGTAACAACCCGACAGCGTAAGGAGGGAAAATACGAGCAACGCTTTCTTTGTGAGAGAAGATCGTAAGTTACTCATAGGTCAACCTCGACACTGACGATNNGGCGATTGTCATATTGATTTGCGAGGGTGGTTCACGAAGACCTAACAACAAGGGTAGTCCACAAAATAGAAAACGACAATGGAGTCGAACGTAGAACGTCAAAAGACTTGCTCGTGCCTACCTGCCATGTAGGATGTAGGTTTTGGAGTTATCGTTGCTGACGACAAACACTTCGCCAGCGCCGGCATAAACTCCAAGCCACGGCCATCCCCCAAGCGTCATTGCGCCTGGAAGCTGCTCCCAATCTTGGCCATTGAACTGATAGATTGACTGCCCAATGGCAAATGCGTTGTTCGGGGCGTTCTGAAACATGTGACCCACTTGTGCACTAAGCAGCAGGTTCCATTCGGAGCCGGTGTGTTCGTAGATGTCCGGTGATATTGTATACAACACACCGCCAAAGGCATAGAGACCTGCACCGACATGACCTGCGGCGGCGCCAGGTATCCGCATCGTAGAATCTATTTTTGTCCAGGTGTTGCCGTCAAAGCGAAAAAGATAGTACCCTGTAGAATCGACTGGGAGTTGCGTATCATGGATCTGTGCTACGGCATAGACTTCTTGTGTCGAAAGTGCAGCAATCGAACCAACGAAGAATATCGGGCCCAAACTGTACTTTGTCCATCCGGCTCCATCATAGCGAAAAATGTCACCGGTCGAACTGGATGTCCACACTTGTGTTGGAGAGAGACACCAAATTCCATAGAGTGATGTTCCTCTGTTTGGTATGACCATTCTGGTCCATTGGACTCCATTGAAGTGAATTGCTGCACTAGAATCGACAATGAGACCAGTCACCGGGTCCAAATATTCATCTTCCCCTACTGCCCAGATGTCGTTTGGACCTGTTCCTTGGATTGCATAGAGTTGGGGATTGCCCGTAACAGTGCCTCCTTCTTGAGCTGTCAGTGGCACTATGTTCCAGCGCGATCCATCATACCGGAACATGCTGCCAAAATACCGCTCATTCCATCCGACAACATAGACATTAGATTTACTTGTCCCATAAATCCCCGTCATGGCAGTCTGCATGCTGTTCTGAGGGGCAATTGTATCAATGGACCAGACGTAGTTGCGCTTTCCAAACCCAGTATCTTCACCTGAGTCTGTGGGACTTTTCTTGCACGAACTGACAACCACAAGACCGACAATGAGAGTAGACGTACACAATTTGCCAAAGATATGCCCGTACCAATGTGATTGGTAAAGTCTTTTGTATCTTTTCAAAAGATTGCCTCGGGCCATTTCACTACCTCTGTTACTTTGTAGAGTCCTTTGAGAAACAGCCGAACACTGGATGCAGTAGGATTTTGGATTGTGATGCAGAACGTGTCAGCAATATAGTCCTTCATTTACGACAAGTCAAGAACATTTGCGGTTTCGAATGTCTCGCTCTGTACATTTATATCCTCAAACTTCAAAAAAAACGGACGCCCTGCAGAAAATAGAGTTCGGCAGGGCGTCGAATCACCTGAATTATAGAATTTCAAATCCCTTCAACTGGTCCATGTGCGCCTCGTGCTCATCCTCAAGCGAAATCATGTCCATCAGGTGGATTATCTCATCGCAGGGCATGCAATTGCACAACGGGTTTTCCCCGTCGGAAAGATACNNGATTGTCGATTCTCCGTTGTCAATTGTTTCGAGTCCGTCCGCCAACCGCCTAAAAGACGGCGGTCAAGAAAGACTGGCGGACGAGACTCTCAAATTCCATTCCGACTTGAGTTAGTCGGACAGTGTGGCAATGGCAGCTAACTCAATGTCGGAATGCGAATCTCGGCGAACGAAGTGAGACGGAATGACAAAGACTTAGCAGAAAACGCTAAGTCTTGTGGTATTACAGTCCGTCAGCCAAACAGATGGCGGATTCTCTTGAATAGAGATCATCAGCTGTACGGTTCTCAGTTGTTGATTGTCGATTCTCCGTTGTCAA
>PMNP01000213.1:2942-15218 GCA_003161755.1 Ignavibacteriota bacterium
TACCAACTGAGCTACGCCAGCATCATGAATTCTGTTTCACCACGGGGACAAGTGCAAATATACGAAATATGCCCGGATTTTGCAACGAAGAATTCACCCGGAAAACATCTTCAATCGCCGCGTCACTGCGTCGCATCGGGCTGAATCGGGTTCTTCCTCAACGGTATGGTNNCCTCGTCGTCCGCCGCATGAATGAAGAGCTTTGGAATGGTCACGAAGCCAATCTTGTGTATCGAGTCAAACTTGTTCCTCGCAAAAAGCCAGACCGGAAAATACGGATAGAGCTCCTGGCCGCGATCGGGTATCGAGGTGAACGCTCCCTCGACGATGAGACAGGCGGCTTCGCGCCGCAAGGCAAGTTCTATCGCCACGGCAGATCCAAGGGAATGGCCGTAGAGAATGATCCGGTNNACACGAACGACATCGGCCAGATAATCATACATCGCCTCGGCATCCCGATAAAGCCCTTGCTCATCAGGATGTCCTTCGCTCTCCCCATACCCCCGGTAATCCACCGCAAGAACATTGACACCGAGACGGGTGAACTGATAATACCTGTCAGCCCATTGCGAAACATTCCCCGCGTTCCCGTGCAGATACAAAAGCCAGGCCCCCGTTGAATCTCCTGCCGAGGTCTGTATCTGCCATCCCGATAACCCCACTCCGTCGCTGGTTTTGAGTGTCACATTGCTCAACCGGTACCGTGGAATATTCTCCGGAGCACTGACGATTCGCGAAGGGTGGAAGATCAGCTTCTCTTCATTGTTGACGAGCCAGAACCATGCTCCGCCATACGCGATCACCGCGAGAAGAATCAGGCTCCAGAGAATCCGGCGTACAACCACCCAGAAGGATGTTTTCGTTGATGGCGGTTCCTGCGACTTCTCCGGCTCGGGCTGTTCTTCCGGCTCAATCATTTTCGGGCTGAATGTTTTTGCTGGATAGCTGATCGTGTGCCAGCGTTACCATCCGATAACTCGCATATGCAACGAAGGGCGCAACCATGACATCGATCGTATAGTGAACGTGCTGCCAGAGCACAACAACGGCGACCGTGAGTGTTAGTGCAAGAAACAACAGCTTGAGTACTTTGTTTCGAGCACAGAGGGAAAGAAGAAAAAGCGTCGATACATGCCCCGAAAAGAACAGGTCCCTCGTAGGCACGCGCCCACTGCCAAAGAATTGCACAAAGGGATCCGCAAGAGGAATCAACCCGGTTGGAGGATTAAGAGGAACTACGAACATCATCAATATCCGAATGCCGATCATCAGGGTATAGCTCTGGAGCGCAACAACGAGGGTCCTGGGATGCCTTGCGAGTGACCAGACACACACGGCAAGACCGGCGTAAATGAGCGCAAATGTCAGCCAGGTCAATTGCGCGGGAGCGATTCGATTGACGAAAGGATCCAGGAGGACCACGCCCGGTCGATCCTCAACGAATTCCAGAAACGTCGAGAGCGAAGCCAATGCAGCGCCCGCCAAACAAAGAGTGAAAGCAAATTCCCAGCGAAACCTGCGATCGGACCAGGCCCTGGACCAGTCAGAAGAAAAGGAAGGGTTCACAATACCTGCAGCCAGTGTCGAGTGTCTGAAATACCTTGCTCTCTCGTTCTCGAAAGAGCTTTACGTCCCATCCCGGTGGTTTCAATCGAACATGAACAATCTCATCCTTCGTTTCACGATGAACATGAGAAAAATACGGGATACAGAGGTAGGAAACAACCGGGACGATCGGTGAAAATCAACGAAGCTCGCCCTCCCAAAAGGCACAATGGAGGACGAGCTCCTTGCACACGGGGGTTCCATACAGACTATGCATTCACTCCTTCGGGCTCGACCGCAATAGGTCTGGTCTTTCCCGGAATCCTGACCCACGTGACACGCTTAAAGAGCGCAGGCACCCGGCTCCGCAAACCTTCGACAAATGTGTACATGACCGGGACAAGGACCAACGTGAGCAGCGTGGAGCTGATCAGGCCGGACACAACGACCACGGCCATGCCCTGACGCATTTCTGAACCGCTGCCAAGGGCGAGTGCCAGGGGCAACATGCCGAAGACCATGGTTGCCGTCGTCATGATGATCGGACGCAAGCGTGTTTTGCCTGCTTCCAGGAGTGCCTCGCGCATGGCATACCCTCTCGCCCGTAGCGTGTTGGTAAAGTCCACCAACAGAATGGCGTTCTTTGTCACAAGTCCCATAAGCATGATGATCCCGATCATGCTGAACATGCTCAATGTCAGGCCAAAGAGTGCAAGCCCACCCAACGCTCCTACAAGGGCCACCGGCAACGAGAACATGATCGTAAAAGGATGAATATACGATTCGAACAGACTGACCATAATGATGTACACGAACAGGACGGCCATACTCAGCGCAATGGCCATGTCACTCATCATGTCACGCATATTCTCCGCGTCCCCGCCGAAAAAGATCTCAATTCCTTTTGGTATCCCGTCTTTCTCAAGGACTTTCTGGACGCTTGCCACGGCCTGACCCAGGGGAACCTGACCATTCAGGTTTGCGGCGATGGTAATCAGACGTTCACGGTTTTTCCGCTGAATTACCGAAGGACCTTTCCCAAGGAAAATCGTTGCTACCTGGCTTAAGCGCACCGGCTGGCCAAAATGGTTCACTAGTGTAATGTTGCCCACATCTTCTGCTTTGGTCCTGCTCTCCTTATTCAGGATAACGCGCGTGTCGTATTCGTTGTCACCTTCAGTGTATTTTGTCGGGAGATCCCCCTCAAGGGCGGCTCGAACCGTCAGACCGATTTCTGCCAGCGTCAGACCCATTCGTGCGGTCTTATCCCGATCGACCTCTATTTTTACCTCGGGCTTTCCTTCTTCCCATGACGAGGTAACATCGACAGTCCCCCGTGAATGTGCAACGACATCGCTGACTTTCTGGGCGTACGCTGCCACCTGGGCGAGATCTGATCCGATAATCTCGAGCTGCATTGGTGCTGCGTTCGCCGATCCCCACATACTCATCGTGCTGAAACTTGTTGTAAGACCGGGGATGGTCGAGGTTTGCTGCTTGATGGCCATCATAATCTGTTTGGTCGAACGGTTCCTGTCGCGCTTATCGATGAGCTTCACCTGGACCTGGCCGAGGTTTGATTGATCTGCGTTCTTCCATTGGCTTTGTTGTTTTCCTATGGTCGCAAGATACCGTTTCACTTCCGGAAATCCCGCAACGATCGCCTCGACTTTGTGCACAGCCTGATCTGTCTTATCGAGTGTCGTCCCCAAGGGCATGTCCATGTTGATGGCGAATTCACCCCGATCGGAATCTGTCATGAACTCGGTCCCAATGACGCCGAATATGGCCAGGCAGAGACTTGCCACAACCAGCACAAAGCTCGCTCCTGCGATAGTCCAGCGGTGGTCCAAAGCCCATGAGAGCACAGTATAGTAGCGCTCCGCCAACCTGTCTTGCCATGCTTCAAGCCGCTCAGAAAGACGTCCCACCCACGAATTCTCCGTACGCTGAACAATTCTTGACCAACGCGACGCCAGGAGCGGGGTCAGCGTGAAGGAAACGAACAGCGACAACAATGTGGACACGACAATCGTGAGACCAAATTCACTGAAAATGCGTCCCACCAATCCACCCACCAATGAGATGGGCAGGAAGACCACAACGTCCACCAACGTGATGGCAATAGCAGCAAAGCCGATTTCACTGCGCCCTTCAACAGCGGCCTTCTTCGGATCCTCTCCCTTCTCAAGATGGCGGTGGATATTCTCCAGAACGACGATCGAATCGTCAACCAGAATGCCGATCACCAACGCAAGCGCCATGAGGGAAACCATGTTCAGCGTAAAATTGAGCAGATACATGAAGAAGAATGTACTGATCAGCGACGTCGGGATTGAGAGCAACACGATCAATGAGTTACGGAAACTGTGAAGAAACACAAAGAGGACCACTGCAACCATGAGGATGGCGAGAAACAGGTCCCGATTTACCTCCGAAAGCGAATTCCGGGTGAATTCGGTTATATCCTGCGCAACAGTGAACTTGACCCTGTTGTCATTCTCCTTCTCCATTGCCGTCATTGCCGTGCGCAGGCGGTCGGCAGTCTTTACACTGTTAGCATCCGATTGTTTTTGAATGGTCAAAGCAATTGAGGGTTCCGCATTCAATCTGCTGAGTGTGGCATTCTCCTTTTTCGTGTCCAGGACTTCTGCAATATCGCGGAGGTAGACAACACCATTCGGCGTTGACGATACCACCATGTTCCTGATTGCATCCAGCGACTGGAACTTCCCTGCAAGCCTGACAATGTACTGATTCAGCTTCTCGTCGATCTTGCCGGTCGGAAAATCCAGATTCTCGCGACCGAGTGCCTGTGATACCTGAAGGATGGAAATGCCGTAGGAATTCAGTTTCTGATTATCCACCTCCACGCGAATCTCGCGTTCCTGCCCGCCGATAATGGTCACGGCGGAAACACCGTCAACCTGTTCCAGTTTCGGTTTAATCTTGTCTTTCACAAACTGATACAATGCGCGCGGCTCCATTTGACCCACCACCGAAATGCGGAGGATCGGGAAGGCATTGAGATCTGACTTTGACACGCGGGGTTCTTTCACATCGTCCGGCAGTTTCGATCGCGCTTGTTGAACGACGCGTTGAACCTCATTGGTGACATCGTCAACGTTTGCAGAAAAATTGAACTGCGCGAGGACGACAGAATATCCTTCGTACGAATAGGAGCGTACGTTATCCAGCTTGCTTACGCCACTGATTGCCTCTTCCAGCGGTTTGGACACGAGAGATTCCACTTCCTTGGGTCCCGCACCAGGATAAATCGTTGCCACAGATACTACGGGCCAGTCCATTTTGGGTAGCAAGTCGACACCGAGTCTCGAGTATCCAATGATGCCCAGCACGGCAAGTGTTACAAATATCATGGTGATAAACGCAGGGCGTTGGATTGCAATTTCCGTCAGTCTCATGTTGAATTCCGTAAAGTGTCGATGGTGAACTACTTGAATTGTACGGCGGTACCTTCCTTGAGGTCCCGCTGGCCGAAGGAGACGACCAGTTCTCCCTGCTTGAGCCCTTTGACCACCTGCACCCGGTCAGAGGTGCGGAGACCCAACGCAATGGAGCGAAGATGTGCGACATTCTGCTCAACGATGAAAACCTTGGGGTCAGATTCATCACCCACCAGTGATTCTTTCGATATCGTCAGGGCATTCGATGCCGCACTGGTCATGATGTCGACACGGCCGAANNGATGCCCCGTGGGCGATTCTGTTTTCGAGCCAACGGTGTACACCGACCCTTCAAACGTCTCTCCGGGATGAGAATCAACGCGCAACGCGACGGGCTGTTTCAAGTGAATGAAACCGATTTGATCTTCCGATATGCTCAGGCGAATTTTCACGCTGCTGATGTCCACGACGTTGGCGATTTCCTTCCCGGGAGATACCATCTCGCCGATCTCCACTTTCTTCGATGCGATGATGCCATCAATAGGGGATTTGATGCGCGTATCCGAGAGCTGCCGTTCAGCAGCCCGGGCGGAAGCCGTCGCTCCTTTGAACTGTGCCTCTGCGGACTGCATGGCAAGCCGATTGCCTTCGAGTTCAACATCGGCGATATCTCCAGATTTGAACAGTGTTTCCGCCCGCTCGAAATCCTTTTTCGACTTTCTGAAATTTGTCTCCGAGGCGAGCAGCTGAGCCTTCGCCTGTTCGGTCGCAACGACCTTCAACTCGTCGTCCACGAACACCATGGGCTGCCCCTGACGGACCTGGTCTCCCACCTTGATCGCCACTTGCGTGACACGCCCAGCAGTTTCAGAGCTCACGACCACGTCGTGCATCGCGGCAATGGTGCCCACTGCGGTGATGGACTCGTTGAGGGATGTGGGTTGGACCGGCGTTACTTCGACCGCAACTGCGGCCGCAACAGTTTGAACGTCGTCCTTCTGTCGTTTTTGCGCGGTTGCCACAACGATTACCACCACGAGTATCACGAGAATGACCCAAAGAAGGGGTTTTCGGAGTAGAGTTCTTGCAGACATGGTTGATATTCCTCTGAGAAATTCGTTACACGCAGTCTCTGTTGCATATTTACGGCACAACTACGTTCCAACCTTTCCTGTGGCGCGCGCTAACTGCACTTCGGCAATCAGGTAGTCATACACGGCTGTGATATAGTCGGTTTTTGCCGATGTGTACGCGGTTTGGACGTCAATAAGATCGACGTTGGAAGCACCACCTGTTTCATACTTTCGGGTCACGGAGTTCAGCACTTCCTGAGCCTGCTGCTGTCCCTTGCGCGCAGTTTCAATGCGTTGTTGCGCAGCACGAAGAGCAAGGCGCGCGTTGGTGGCCTGCATCATCAAGCCCCGCCTGAAGTTGTCCACCTGCACTTCGGTACGTTTGTATTCGTAGCGCGATCGTTCGACGTTTGTAAAATCTCCGAAACTGTTGAAGATAGGCCAGCTCACGGTGAGCGCCAGCGCCCACGGGCGATAGCCGTCAAGCGCGAGTGTCCCATTTTTCTCCCAGCCGTACTGAAATGCCAGATTGACCTTCGGCTGGAAATTGATCCACGACTTCCGGACGCCAACGTCGGCAAGGTGGAGGTTCGCCTCCATGATCTTCATCGAAGGATGATTTTCGAGAAACGAATCATCCTGCACTGGAGCAGTGTCCGCCGGACCGGCTTCCTGAATGATCAGGGGTGTTGTCGGGACAACGGAGACTGAGTCAGGATGCGACACCGGATCAAGGACATATTCCGTCTCGAGCTCAACGCCCATCACCTCATTCAGTTGGAGACGTGCGGCAGCCAGGAAGTTTTCCGCGCTGATGACAGCCCCCTGCCCTGAGGCAAGTTGGACTTCCCAACGCAGCACATCAGTCTGTGTCCGCATCCCGACATCTGCACGGCGGCGCGTCATCTCCAGGTATCGCCGGATGCGGTCCGCCGATTCCTTCGTGGTTCCTACAAGCTCCTGTGCCTTGAGAACAGTGTAATACGACATCCTTGTCCGCGCGACAACGTCCTGCTGAGTATCCTCAAAGGAGTATTCATTCTTCTCCTGCGTTGCATTCGCTGCGGAAAGCCCGACAAGTTCGGCTCCGCCGTTGTAGATCGGCTGGACGACCGTGAACTGTGTAAGGTAGGCGTCACGGTATGCAAAGGGTTTGAAATCGCTCAAGGCTGAGGCCGGAATGCCGAGCATGGATGCATAATTCTTGATGAAGTCGATNNGATCTGCTCTGTCTCTGGATCGATACGCGTCAGACTTGACGACACTTCCACCTTCGGAAGAAAGTTTGTCACTGCGTTGAGCTTTCCCCAGTGCGCTGCGTCGACATCATGGCCGGCAGCACGAAGGGAGCGATTCTGGTCAAGCGCCGTCGCAACAGCTTGATCGAGCGAAAGGTGTTCCTGAGCCCGCATGACCGGCGCTGAAACGCCGACGATGATGAGAACGACGAAGAGTATTCTTTTCATTGTTGAGTGGTTGTCTGTAAGTGTATTCGTCCGTTTGTGCTATGCTTCTTGATTGTCGGGCGACTAAGCCATAGGTGGTTTGTCGATTGGAGTTACAGGATCGACGAAGAATGTTCCCGACAGTTTCGCCTTTGCCGCATCTGTCATGACTCCTTCGACCAGAAGCCGATTGGATTTTCGTATCATCGAAGGGAGATTGAGCCCCATTTGTTGCACCGAGGCATCCTGACTACGATCGATAAGTCGCATGACTCCATTGGAATTGGACCAGAGCATAACTCCAAGTTCAAGGGGATTCACGTCGTTCTTAAGGAATCCGTCGTCAATTGCCTTTTGAATGACGCCAACGACAAGCCCCCAAATCTTCTTGTCCTGGTTCATGCACATGGTCATCATTTCCCCCGTCACCTGCGAAATAACCTGCGGGTGCTCGAAGAAGTAAAACATCCTATAGTAGCTCCGATACTTCAGGAAGAAGTTGTAATACGCTTCTCCGAGGTTTTCCAGCACTTTAATGGGATGTTCACCTGTAGACGTGGCTTCTTCGAACATATTGTACATGAAGTCCATCCCTCGCATTGCCACCGCGAGGTAAAGATNNTCAAATACAATGTACCTTTGCTCAACTCGGCAGCTTCCGCGATTTCATCCATCGTGGTTTGCGCCAGACCCTTCTCGAAGAAGAACTTCTCCGCTGCATTGAGGATCTCCTCCTTGCGCGCTTCCTTTTCTCGCTCTTTCCGTTCCTTGATGCCCATTTTGGCCTAGTATAAAGTTAATGACTTATAGTCATTTGCTATATGACAATATAATGATGGCGTTTTGAGAAGTCAATAGGCAAAAGAGGAAAATTTACTAAGGAACAATCGCTGACTGATAGTCAGTTATACGGCAGAGGGATTCAGGAGGTTTCAATATGACTCAACTTTTCCGGAATATTCCCAGGCAATTTATGGGAGCGATAACCCAGTGTTGGAGACAATTGAAGGCTTGAGACGTGCAATAACGGATTAAGAACGAAACAAACAAAAAAAAAGAAACCCCGGAATATCCGGGGTCCATGGATGATACTCTCCGGTTCGTTTGTCAGCGAAAAATAATGTCCCAGAGATCTCTGAAGGTGCTCNNCACTTCTGTTTGCAGGCCGCCACCGAGCATAGGTCTCCCGCTTTATCAATCCTACGGGTCCTCGATAGATTCCCCCCTGCCAATGCGTGTCAAGCACCCGTACCGCCAACACGTTCTCACCGTCTTTCACAAGTCCGCTGGGCAATGAGTAGGCGCGAAGCTGAGCGTATTCATCTCCCCTGACATACTTCCCTCCCCCATCGCCGACAGAGAAGGTTCCGGTATGACCTATCTTCTGCCCATTCAGGTATGATTCATCAATGTCATCAATCTGCCCAAGGAGCATGATAAGCCGTCCCTTCACGAGATTGCTTGGCGCTTGGAAATGAAGTCGATACCAACCTATCCCGTCGTATCCCTTATGCCCCTGCGTCTCCCAATATGCCGGCACATAGACGTTCTCCCACCGGGAGTCATCCCATGCGGGATCAGACCAGCGGGCGGAATCACCTGTCCGAAATTTCCAGAGTCCGTCCAGCGAGAAATCCGGACACGGGGGATCGGGCACCATGTAGAGTCCAACGTCTCCTCGCCAAATTCCTCCGCCCAATCCATGGTCATAGACCCGCACGGAAATGACATTGTCTTCTCCCTGATGGAGTAGCCAGGCCGGAATCTGATATTCCCTCTGCGTGTTGTACGCTGTTGCAAACGCCGGTGGAAGAATACCTGTAAAACCAACAAACCTTCCATTCACGTACACCTCATCAACATCGTCTATTTCGCCCACCCTCAGCAGGAGAAAACGGCCGTCGATCTTTCCGGGCGCGCGAAAATGCCTGCGATACCAAGCATAGCCGTCATACCCGGGAAGTACTTGATCCTCCCAGTATCCGGGAACCTGAATTTTGTCCCAACCTGCGTCATCAAACGCAGGATCCGCCCATCGCATATTGTCTCCCGCTTCAATCCGCCACTCGCCTGAGAGGTCCATGAGACGCTCAACATGCTGAGCATTTGCCTGCACAACGATCATCACCGCGAGCACCAGAATGCCACCGGCTATTTTTCGCATATTTGTTCCTCTTTTACATTTCACTTGACTACGTAAATATTCGATTTCCCTGCCTCGAAGTTGTCATGCACCTGGTGAGAAATGTAAACATTTGTCACGGAAGCACATTGGAAGAGAATCACACGTGGGTGGCTCGGAAGGGACTTGCGTAAACACTCTGCATGGCGGCAATCTTACGGAATAAGTCTGTACCCGGTTCCATGGATGGTAATGATGTGGCGTGGTTCGGCAGGATCGTTTTCGATCTTCTGGCGTAACTTTACCATGAAATTGTCGACCGTACGCGTCGTTGGTGAAGCCTCATATCCCCACACTTCATTGAGCAGCTGGTCCCGGGATACGGTGGTGTTCCGGTGATTCCAGAGGAATTTTAGCACCTCGATCTCGCGGGCGGTCATGGCAATCTCCTTCCCGTCCCGTGAAGCAGTGTACGCCTCGAGGTTCACCTCCAAACATCCCACAGTGATGCTTTGTCCTGAGACGACCAATGCGGGATCATGGCGCCGCAGGACGGCTTTTACGCGGGCAAGAAGCTCCCGCAGACCAAACGGCTTCAGCACGTAGTCATCAGCCCCCAGCTCCAACCCGAGGACGCGGTCGATCTCTTCCCCTTTTGCCGTGAGCATGATGACCGGAGTCGTCGCACCGCGCTCCCGCGCCTGTCGGAGGATGTCAAAGCCGGATATGGACGGAAGCATGACATCCAGGAGAACGAGATCAAACCCGCCTCCACAGAGTTTCTTCAGGCCCTCCTTGCCATCACCCACCGCGGTAACATCATGCCCCTCGAATTCCAGATTATCCCTCAGACCGTCGCGCATCTTCTTTTCATCTTCCACTAAGAGTATTCGTGCCATAAACGTGCCTCAATCCTTGTCATTCGCGATCATTGAAGAGTGCGACCGGTCGATGGGAAAGAACAGTGTAAAGGTGCTCCCTGCGCCGGGCGTAGAAGACACTCTGACCTCGCCTCCGTGAGCATCGATGATATGTCGAACAATTGCCAAACCTACGCCACTTCCGCGAGTTGTCTGGACGAGCCCGCCAGACACGCGGTAGAACATATCGAAAATCCTCGTCACGTGTTGTTGTCCGATTCCGATACCATGGTCCTCCACCGAGACAAATACCCGATTCTGTTCAGTGCCGGTGACGAGACGAAGATATTTCTGCGTGCCTCCATACTTCAGAGCATTGTCCACAAGATTGATGAGTGCCTCCATAATCGCCTCCGAATCCGCAACTATGGTCGGAAGACTCTCCGTTAATTCCACAACAGTGCGAACATCTTCGGCTTGAAACTGCCCCTCCCAGAGGCGTAGGACGTCTTCAACAATCCTATTGAGAGAGATGTTTTCTAAACGGTACGGCATACGGCCGGCTTCCATTCTCGAGAAGTTGAGAATGTTATTCACCAGTCGCGTCAGCCGGGCAGATTCTGCGACAATTGTGGTGTAGTATTCCTTCTCCTTGCCTTTCACCCTTCCCATCTCAAGAGTTTCTGCATACATCCGTATCAGGGCGAGAGGGGTTCGCAATTCATGAGAAACGTTGGAGACAAAATCCGATTTCTGTCGTGTGAATTCCGCTTGACGTCGAAGGTTGCGATACATCAACACAACACCAGCAAGGAGGGCCAGGTCGATCAAGCCGACTATCACAATCGTCCGGCGGGATCGATTGGCGGCAAGTTCTTCCACCGATGTCCCCTTGAATCTTATGCCTGCCTGAAACTCCGGAAAAATCCAGAGTGCTCTTCTCCGTGTGATTTGATCAACCATGACAGAATCGGTGGTAAGCACGGGCTCATGATATCCTCGACGAATGACGGCTACGACAAACTCAGACCCTGCGGTTTCTCTCAGTTTCGGTCCCAGGATGTCCTTTACAAACATCTCCGGATTGATCACGAACCCGCCAATCCGCACCTCTCCAGAAGGGGTATAGAGCACATACATGAGGGCAACGCGGGAATTTCCTGTAGCGCTGTCCACCACATACGATCCCAGTTTTGTATATTGCCCTTCCCGTAATCGCACGAGTCGCCTCACGTCTGAGGAATTTTCTCCGAGCAATTCCGCAATGCGTACCCTGAGGAGTGAGTCTGGTCGATTCCCGACCAGCACGAGCAACCGTCCCGACGTATCCGCGAGGAAACCCGATTCCAGTGATTCATGACTGCCGAGAAAAGCGGAAATCACACTGTCGGCATTCCCGCCGTTCATCACCGATCGTGCAATAGAGGAGGCCCACCCGCTTGCCACATCCCACGCATACTGGTTCACTGAGGAAAGCATCCCATCAAGCTGCTGATCATACGTTGATACAATGACCGACTCGGTGGCATTGAGTCCGGCAAGTTCATAGAGCGTCAACAAGAGAACCGGCAGGAGGACGAGACACAACAAGACCGCAACGACAAACCGATAGCTGGTTCGATGAGACTGTGGACTTGGTGGAGAAGGATTTCTCATGGATTAAGCCCTCAGACCTGCTATCCGGCGAAATGATACTCCTGAAGGCGTTCGATGAGCGCTTCATCGGCTTTAAAAGGGTTTGCCGGCAGGTCAAAATCAGTTGGAAGAATGTAAGGGTTGGCAAGCGGCGTACACCGGACGAGGCGATTGAATGCCGTCACCATG
>PMNP01000368.1 GCA_003161755.1 Ignavibacteriota bacterium
ACCAATGGCGGGCTCGGTGCGGATCGATGGTATGGATCCGGAGGATCTCCGCGTCCGTGCGAGAATGGGGTATCAGGCAGACGCGCCCTACAGCGGCAATGATGTGACGGTCCGAAGATTCCTTCAGTGTCACGCTCTTCTCTGTGGAGTGGAAGATGCCATGGCTCACGCATTAGAGCTTGCCGGTTCCTTCGGCATCAATGAATACTTGGACCAACGGTTGGGCCGACTCTCGAAGGGAAACCAACAAAAGGCGGAGTTGGTGCAGGCATTCGTTGGAAATCCAGACATCGTGTTCCTTGATGAGCCGACAGATTCGCTTGATCCGCCCAGTGTATTCATGGTCCGAGAGTTTCTGGGGAAGCAACGGGAAGCCGGCCGGGCGATCCTTTTCAATTCTCACAATCTGACAGAAGTGGAGAAGATTTGTTCCCGTGTATACATCATTCTCAATGGGACAATCGTTGCTGAGTACAATCTTGGACAAGCTTCAGGAATCAATCTTGAAGAGGTCTTCAGGATGCATATGAAGGAGACCGTCGCATGAGGCCATCTGCTTTGTTTTTCTATGGACTAATGGAAACCCGCCGTCTGATCTACCGGACCCGGATATTTTTTATCCCCGCCTTCCTTATGGGGCTTGTGTTCTCGATTATGATCTATTCAGGTGTAAGTGGAGGGACACTGTCCTTTCCTGGGGGAGATGGCCTTGCACTGTTCTTTGTTCTTGCGATAAGCACGGGGATTGTTTCTTTTGATTCGCGCAATGGCTGGATGAGAGGGGTGATGNNGTCGTCCGATTCACCGCTCAACTGTTCTTGGTGTGCGGATGCTCTCGGCATCGATCGTGGTATTTGTTCTCCTTTGTTGCTGCTGGGTGTCGATGATGATCGACCAAGGTCTGCGCGAAGGGTTTGACGTCTTCCGCAATGCTTCCGTGGGGATGATCTTACTCCGTGGTCTTCTGCTCTACTGCCTTGTCTTGACGTACGTGGCGATAAATTCCCTGTTGTCATGTTTCGTCCCCGGCAACGGCAACAGCATCGTTCTGGTTTGTTGGTCTTTGGTGATAAACCTTCTAACGATTGGCTTGAGGCAGGCGGTCATGCCTCCATTTTTGAAAATGCTTGCCAATTCGGCTTTCCCTTCCGGGCTTGCGAACGCATTGCGCAATCTGACGCATGTTTCATTTTCTTCCCCCGATCTTGCGTGGGGAATCTTCTCGTTGTTCCTGTATGTCGGACTTGCTCTTGCGGCAATGAACAGGATGACAGCGGATAGGGAGGGCGCATGAGCGTTCATCAACGAAGCAACTACGCCGCGGCAGTCCTTGCCGTCCTCGCGTTTGTCGCCCTTGCGTGGGTCTGCACCATCGAGTTCACGCGCGATCGTGGTCCTCTTCCCTGGTGGAAATTCTCAGAAGGAAGTGCGGAATCTGTCAAGACCGGCCGGCCTCTCCTCGTTGTGTTTGGCGCGCAGTGGTGTGCGCCTTGCAAGGAGATGGAGCAGACGACGTTCGCGGATGACCGGGTGCAGGAAGTAATGAAGAAGGAGTATGTCCCTGTTCACGTCGACATTGATGACGTCCCGGTAGGGAAGGATTTGGCAGAAAGATATACGGTGAATGTCGTACCTACGATAATGATTCTCAATGCAACAGGGGCAAAGCAGCGATGGCATGAAGGATACATGCAAAGTGAGGAGTTTCTTTTTTGGTTGGAGAATAATATCGTCCGGGACACCACGCACCGCATNNCAGAAGACACATTTGGTAATTCTGGTGAAATCGCCCCATCAATATCCGGAAGAAGCAAAGAAGGTGAAGGAGGCGTTTTATCTTTTGGATATTGAGAAGCGATATGTCGTATCGTGGGCAAATGCGAGCGAGAGTTCCGATTTGAAACTTCTTGATTCATTGCAGGTCGATTCGAAACTCCTGGGGAGCGGTGAGAAGTTAATATTGCTTGGCAGCGATGGTCATCAGTTGGCGTTTCATGCGATTGGATACAGTCTTGAGGCGAGGGAGCTCAAAGAGTTTTTGGAGGGGGAGTGAGGGGACTTGGAGATTGGGAGACGTGGTGAAGTTGCATTTGCCGATGCTTGGACGTGAACTGCTGGATGCTATAGTCTTCGACGAAAGTGTCCCTATGTCGCACGTGAATCTCAGATCAGACCTGGTTGGATCAACGTGATGTTGTCGCCATCGAACAACTGAAAGGTCAACCCCTGCATGTGGCAGAGGGGGTGAGTTATTTCGTGATGAAGGCTCAGTTGTCTCCTACTTCAACTCTTTAACTTCTCTCGACCATCCGTAAAGTGGGTAGAGTGTTCCCTTGTAGAGACAAAAGGCGTCGCCATTGCATGCTTCGAACTCCTCTTGCAGCGTCACTTCGAGGACATTCTGAGACGGATCGCCAAAGGCGATTATTGATTGCGGGGAGTGACGCCTTTCCTGATCTGCTGCTATCTGACAGCCAGGTTGATTGACGAAATACGACACAAAGAAACCACGATGTGGGCTTATCTCCACTTTCAGGAGGGAGTCCAATCGCGCATGGATAGTGCCACCCGAATCCAGGCGCATTTCGAATGAGGTATCCTGGTAGAAAAACGATACATCGATAAGATTCCATTTCTGCGTCAGTTCGGTGTCCAATTTCAAAACAAGAGTGAAGTCTTTGGAAGACGAGTCAGTCTTCACTACTGGAACCCGTGGTCGATTATCGCTGAAAAGTCTTATGACGCCCGGTGCAGTTGTCTGTTCCCATCNNAGCTTTGGATTTTGAGTGTGCAGGCCACAAGCCATGAACCTGTTGTCTGAGCCAAGATCCAGAACCTGCACACCCTTCTTGTATAGGCCCACAATCGAATCCGCTGGATCTTTACCATGAACCGAGCCTTGAGTTACGGGGACGTACTTCATCAGTCCTTGCTCAAACCAGCAAAGATGCTCATCAAAGATTATGCAGGTATCCCCTTTATATACTAGTGTCTTTTCCTGCAAGAAAATGTCGAACACATTACACGATTGGGGTCCAGTGGTCATCACTGTAGGTTCCCACGATGGAGCATCGATGAAGGACTTTTGAAAATCCTGGGCTGTGTCAACTGCGTTGAAGACAACATTGAAATAGGAATCGCCGCCAGCACTAATNNCCGAAAGGGTGCGCCGCACTTCACTAGATTGATGGAATCTGTCAACCGGACATATACTGTCGTGTCCGCATAGTTCAGTCGCACACTGATTCCTGGAAATGGAAACATCTCTTGATCCTCTCCATGTACAACGAACTTACATCCTGAAAGAGTCGAGTCTATGGACGCTTCGATGCCCCGGGGTAAATCGCTGAATAATCGAATAACATTTGGGAAACCAG
>PMNP01000086.1 GCA_003161755.1 Ignavibacteriota bacterium
CTCTCGTAGATTCGATAAAAACTCCTCGGGAAAAAGCGACGATGCTCTATCGGTACCTTCAAAACAAGACCCGGTATGTTAGCATCCAAATCGGCATTGGAGGATGGCAGCCATTTGATGCATCATTTGTTTATCAACATGGCTACGGAGACTGCAAAGCACTATCGAACTACATGGCATCTTTGTTGAAGGAGGCGGGGATCCCGGCATACCCTGTTCTCATAAAGGCGGGGAGATGGTCTGATCCGCTCTATCACGAGGATTTTCCAAGCAATCAGTTCAATCATGTGATTGTCTGCGTTCCCATGGAAAGGGATTCTCTCTGGCTCGAATGCACAAGTAGTAGACATCCGGCAGGGCATCTCGGTGCATTTACAGAGAATCGTTTTGCCCTCCTGTTGACTTCCCAAGGAGGTGAGATTGTTCATACCCCATCGAGCAGAGCTTCTGAAAATGTCCGGGCACGCACTGCGCATTTTGTGCTATCGTTTACCGGAAGGGCTGAGGGAACGGTGACGACCTTGGAAACGGGGAATTATCAGGATGAGGTGAGGTCGGCCCTGGCAGATGCAAGTCCCGAGGACCGGACCAAATGGCTGCTCAACGACCTGAACGTTTCGAATGCTGAAGTCAGGGATCTTGTCCTGAGGGGATTTGATGAACCAGGGTTGGACGTCGCTTTTTCTTTTGACATGAGGGTGCCTCGCTACGCTTCAGTTTCAAATGAAAGGATCTTCTTACCCCTGAATTTGGCGGAGAAGATCACAATAATACCGAAGGACGTGAAAGAGAGAAGATCCCCGGTACGATACGATTATCCAAGCATCAAAATCGATTCCATCACGTATTCTCTGCCGCCCGAGTTCAAGGTGGAGTCTCTCCCTGCTGAGGTAAACCTCAACGCTTCATTTGCATCCTATGACGCAAAGACAGTTCGATCGGGAGATTCAGCATTGACCTATATTCGTCGCAGAGAGATCCGCGAGAGGGTCGTTCCGCCGGCGATGTATCAGGAATATCGTAAGTTCTGGGCAGAGATAGTTAAAGCCGATCGTGCACAGGCCGTACTCATAAGAAAGGAAAAATAGCAATCCCATCCGTAAGGACACTGACCAGATCCTCGGTCCATCCTCGTGAAAAGGGGAATTCGATGTGGTTCTACCACTTCTTGCGGATCGATCCACTTTCTTGTATATTTTGTCTCCCAAACGCGGGGCTAGTTGAGCGGTTCAACGCGAGCTTCCCAAGCTTGAAAGACGGGTTCAACTCCCGTGCCCCGCTCACGCAGTGACGACGACCTGGCATTCTCTGCCAGGTCGTTGTTCTTTTGGCAGCCTCAATAAATTGCCGCAACGCGAGCTTCCCAAGTCCCGTTCCGACCAATTCTTTGTAAGTTCACACATCAGTTCTTCTGCCTCTCCGTGTCCGCTCTCACGAATGATGTTCCCTCCGTGTTCTGCTCGCACGATCACACATTGCATCGTAACCCATCTTATCAGTCATTGTCTGCTCAATATTTGTTGAAGATGCCAAAAGGGAGTCGTTTTGAGAAATTCTTGAACCATCGAACATAGAGCCCAATCTGGTGGGCTGAGTATCACTCATCCTTTTTCAGATTCTGCCGATACTAATTGAGGAGCGGAAGACCCAAGCTGTTCGTTGCCGATTCCCCCCAATCGAGAGTATCGTCTGCCATGGACACTCATACGCATCTACCAGGTCCTTCAATTCATCCAAGACCATTTGACTCGACTGCGTTACAATCAATCGTCTCGCGGCTTGTCAGCCATCTTCGCGACGCGTATGATCTGGAATTGCCCCAGATGGCAGTTACTTCCGTATTGCCGGCCACTCGTGAAATCCACGCGCTAATGGCATTCCGCAATGATCCCATTCTTGAGGAACTCCGAGGAGCGTTGTCGAGGGTGGATAACGGGACCTTCGGTATATGCTTGGGGTGCAAACGCACGATGGCGCCAGCACTTTTGACAAACGATCCTATGAGAAGATTTTGCTTCGAATGTGAAGGAAAGCTGAACCACCATACCCATGGTGAGTTTTCACCGACGTATGTCGTTTTTGACGAGGTGCTGTAATTAGCCGTTTGCTCGTGTGCTTTTCCATATGTCTTCCTGTTCGGCATAGGTNNAGGTGATTCCATTCTTGCTTAGGCTCTTCTGCGAGAAGTCTCAGTCAATAGCATGTCTTGGAATATTTTGTGTGACTCCGGTCACTTACCGAACTCTGTAATTGCCGCATATGGTCCAGAAAACAGGGTTTCTCGGTAGTGGGTGGCACTTTACAGCTCTGACTCTGGATCTAATGAAAGCCTTTTGGTAGATTGATTGTTGAATCAGTGACAGACATTCTCACACTTCGTGGGCGAACCGGTCTGCCGCTGCACCCTACACCGACACGTCTCTCCCCTAGCGACGCCCGTCGGTACCTCTTTCAACTGTTAAGAAAATTATTTTCATCAGCACCCATCGCTTGGGGATCTGATCGGTAGAGTCAGACCGCACCAGCTTGGCGAACAGCATGTGGTGTCGTTCCAACGGGATCGGCATCCACACAATGGGAGAAGAGTAACTTTTGGAGTCGTCCATGAAGTCGCGTGCCTGGTTGTTTCTGATGCTTGTTGGCATTCCGTCATTCGCGCGTTCGCAACAGGTTGCGAGCGAGTTCACCGTGAATGTTCGCGATAGGAACCAGCAGAGTGATCCGATACAATCGAGGCAACAAACCGGAAGGACTGCGGATCGTGTGCTGCCTTTGACGAATGTGGCGCGCGCAAACAATCAAGAGGCAGCAGGAAACACCAGTATAGCATCGGTGGAAACAGCGCTGCCCAATCTTGTTCCGTACCGTCCGTTTGGTTGGAGCAACCCGATTGTGGTCACGACAGATTCAGGGAGCACTGTTGATGCAGAGTACATCTATTCCGACGAGCCGGTGTTTATTGACTGGGCAATTGCGAATTTCGGATCTGCCACCGCAAAAGGTCCCTTCAAGATCCTCCTCTCTATCGACGGGAATGGCNNGGGTATTACAATTATTGGATAGGGTACAACGCGGGTAAACTCTCTGTCGGCAGTCATACATTTCGCATCGTTGCCGATCCGGCGAATCAAATTCAGGAACAAAATGAGAACGACAATCAGTATTCGGAGATAACGTCTGTTCTCTCAAGCACCATCCCCAAGATTAAGGCAGGGCCGACAATTATAACGCTGAACCGTGGACTTGCACCGGCACCTACAGTTCATCCCTGGATCCCGTATAATCCCCTCTCCATTCAGTCGGCAGCGACAAGTGTTTTGAGCGCACATCCGCATGCGCTCGGACTCAGAATTCCGGAGTCGGTGAAAAGAGAGGTGGCCCGTCGAATGCCGAAAACCACTCTCTACGGATCGACTCCGCCATCCTTGGACTGGAGTGGGAACGATAGCCCTGTCAAGGATCAAGGAGTCTGCGGAGCATGTTGGGCGTTTGCTGCGGTCGGGCTGGTGGAGAATGTTGGTCTACAGACAGATTTGGCGGAGCAAGTGGTGGTATCGTGTGCTGCCGGTGGTGATTGTTCGGGAGGTTGGTATGGCGACGCATTGACGTATATCAAGAATACAGGAATCCCGGGCGAAGCCTGCTATCCCTACACACAATCGAATGGAGATTGTGGAAATGAAACCCCCTTGCCGCCATTTATCGAACGACTCTCATCAGTGACCGCCGTCCTTTGGGCACAACCAGCCGTTGCCGATTTGCGGGCAGCGCTTGTCCAGGGGCCGGTTGTGGTATCAATGTCGGTTTATTCCGACTTCGATGCCTACACAACGGGCATTTATCATCACCATAGTGGATCGTATCTTGGTGGACATGCTGTCCTCGTTGTTGGGTACAACGATTCGTTGTCATGCTTCAAAGTGAAGAACAGCTGGGGAACATCGTGGGGAGAGGGAGGGTATTTCAGGATCTCGTATAGTGACCTCTCCAATGATGTGAAGTTCGGAGGTTATGGCATGCAGGCCTCCGGTGCGTACACGCAAACGTGCTCACAGAACAAATTCGTCGTGCAAAATGTCGGCGGCGGGCCGCTGGTACTTGCCTCAATGACAATCAACAGACCATGGCTTTCCATAGTCCCTGCAAGCATGCCCATGACCGTAGGACGGCGTGCCATCGATACATTTTCCGTAAGTGTCGACTGGCCGCTGGTTGGCCTCCCCCGGGATACGGCAACGATCACGATCAATTCAAATGATCCGGCCCAGCCCTCCGTACAGATTCAAATCATTGCGGTGCCCGACTCCGTACAACTGCCAATTCAACTTACCAGTTTTTTGGGAAGCTGGACCGGAGGTTCAACAGTCTGTCTGCGATGGTCGACGGCGAGTGAATCAAAGAACTACGGTTTCGAGGTTGAGCGATCGAGTTCCATAAGTGGTGGATATGCGGTTCTTCCCCACAGTTTTCTGGCCGGATCCGGAACGACGCTCGACACCAATACCTACGTCTATTACGATTCTACCGCCTCGCCGGGTGTCAACTACTACCGGCTCAGACAAATCGATCTTGATGCTACAGTGCATTTCAGCGAGCCGATTAGGATTACATTTAAGTTGACGGATGTTACTCCTCAGATCAATGTTCCCGGAGCCTTTCGGCTTGATCAGAATTTCCCCAATCCCTTCAACCCAACGACGTCCATTAGATTCTCGGTTGCCACGTCAGGTCGGACGACTCTGAAGCTCTTCAATTACCTGGGGCAGGAAATTACCACACTCTACGACGCAATTGCCAATCCTGGACAAATGTATACTGTCCGGTTTGATGGACGGGCCATTGCCTCCGGTGTTTATCTGTATCAACTTACCAATCGTGGGCATTCGCTCAGCAAGAGATTGGTTCTCCTGAAGTAATTCCCGGTCATGTTTTCACTACACGCAGCCCGTATCGGATCTCTGATACGGGCTGCGTTGTCTTGAGGCGTTCACAGCGTGCAGACTGCCCCCTTTTCACCATGTTCTCAAAAAGTACTGAACCCAAGGAGCTACTTCTGCGTTATGATCAATGAAAACAGGAAACACCTATACCTGAGAAAGTGAGAGTATGGAGCTACGTGCGTTGGGAACGCAAGGGCTGAGAGCCCCTGCGATGGGACTTGGCTGCATGGGGATGTCGGACTTCTATGGGCCCCATGACGACAAAGAATCAATCCAGACAATCCATGCAGCGTTGGATCACGGTGTGAATTTTCTCGACACTGCCGACATGTATGGGGTGGGGCGAAATGAGGAACTCCTGGGGAAGGCAATTAAAGGGAGGCGAGAGCAGGTTATTCTCGCAACAAAATTTGGAAACGTCAGGGGGACAAATGGCGAGTTTCTCGGCATACGAGGGACTCGATCGTATGTTCTGGAAGCCTGTGAGGCAAGCCTGAGAAGGTTGGGGGTTGATGTCATTGATCTCTATTACCAACACCGGGTCGATCCAAACACGCCGATCGAGGAAACCGTCGGTGCGATGGCCGACCTCGTCAAGGCTGGCAAGGTTCGCTACCTCGGACTTTCCGAGGCGTCGCCCGCCACCATTCGCAAGGCTCATGCCACCCATCCCTTGAGAGCTCTTCAAACAGAGTATTCACTGTGGACGCGCGACCCAGAATCCGACATCCTTCTCACAATTCGCGAATTGGGGATAGGATTCGTGTCGTACAGTCCGCTTGGCAGGGGTTTTCTGGCAGGAATCNNACTTCAAGGAAGGTGACTACCGCGCCAATTCACCACGCTTTCAGGAGGAGAACCTTGAGAAGAATCTGAAGTTTCTCCATCAACTTGAGGAATTTGCCGTCCGCAAAAACTGCTCTGTGGCTCAGCTTGCCCTCGCCTGGGTACTCGCTCAGGGAAAGGACATCGTGCCGATTCCAGGAACCAAGAAGACAGCCTATGTTCTTGAGAACATCGGGGCTCTTGATATCAAATTGTCAAATGACGAATTGGAGGCAATGAGTACGATGGCCCCTCGGGGCATCGCCTCTGGTGCGCGATACCCTGAAGCCGCCATGAAGAATGTCAATCGCTAGTCGGTGGAGTTGATGCGCCAGATTTGACAACGGGGGTCCTATGAGCATCGGCCCAATAAGCCCAGAGAAACAGAATCGTCATGGCGAAGGCTGAAGCAATGACCGCGTTCATAGTGGGAGGAGGCGGACCGAATGCATTCATGAAATACACAATGAGAAGGAATCCCGCAAGTGACCAGAACCCCCAACGCCCGATCTTGTCGGTAGGGTTCGTCGACTGTACGTACAGCACGAGTCCTCCGATGAACAGTCCCACCTCGACCAGAAGCGTCCCTGGAAACGAATTCCATAGGCCCAACCCGTAACGACTTCCTCCGCCCAGCGTTAGCGGTAAATCCGGTCTGTGTGAAAGGAAATCCAGGAACCAGTGGCTTAGCACGACAAGGGCAACGATCATCGCACTCCGGGCATTGCGGCGGAACAAATAAAATGTGCATCCCACCAACAACCCCCAGATTACTGCGGCCATGAGACTGTGCGAAAACGGGTAGGAGACGAACGCAAGCGGCGTAAAGACAGTGTCGCCGGGGCGTATCTCCGCTTTCTCAATCCCACAAAATAGAAATATGGGCCAGAGTATGTCGACAAATTCTGAAGCAATGAAAAGCGTTCCCAACGAGACTTTCGGCACGGCCTTCTTTGCGGCCAGGGCAACGGCAAAATGTCCTATGAACATGAAGTCTCCTTTTGCCTACCAGCCTTTGCGCTGCCTCAGTGAAGTAATCTGGGCCACATGATGCCGTCCATGCCATGAATACAGGGCTACGGTCCGTTCGAGAGTGACTACTCCCATATCAGGATGACGGAACGTCCTGGCAAATTCAGCGTCACCCATCGAACGAAGGAGTACAGCCCATCGTTCATGAAGAGCGGTCAGGAGTGTCAGCGAAACTTCAATGGGCGACGACTTCGCATCGGCGAGTTCCGCCCATAGGTCTTCCTTATAGGGCTTGACCGTCGGCTGGTCTTCGGTCAGCGCAAGCCTGAATCGAATATAGCTGTTGATATGGCTGTCCGGAAGATGATGAACAACCTGTCGAACAGTCCATCCTCCTTCCCGATACGAGGTATCGATCTGAACTTGGGACAGCCCATGCACTGCAGTCTTGAGCAGGGCAGGTGTTCCGGCAATGTCATCGATATATTCCTGCCGCTGGGCNNAAGAGAGTGGTCCCTCAAAATGGAATTTGCCGATTGGATAACGTATGTCCATAGATACACTCCTGACGCATTGTTGCAATTGTGAGAAAAGCAGATCGTTGATGTGCGGCTCATCCCCGCGGTTATTTCAGACCGAGTTTTTCGCCGTTTTGAAGCAGGGCGATGGATTCATCCATGCGCTTCCTCCGCGTCTTCTCGGTCTTTGCCGCCGATATCCAGAGAATGTAGTTTCGTTTGTAACTCGGGGCCAGGGATTCGAAATTTCTCAACGTAACCGGATGGAGCGCGAGTTCCTTCTGAAAGTACACTGGGACCTTCAAGGGTTGGCGTTTCCCTATCACCGGTCGAATGTCGTAAGAAGGATCAGCGGCAGAAGGGGGGAGGCGTGACAATCCTGCCTTCATCATCTTCCCCTCACGCATGAGCTCTGTCACCCGTTGCAAGTTGAGAGCGGACCACTTGCTTGTGTTTCGCCTCGGGGTGTATCGTTGGGCGTNNAACGAATAGTCCGACGGCCCGTATGGCTCTTGTAATGCACCAGCCAGATCTCAGTTGCCTTGTTGTGATGGTTCTCAAGCCACCGGCGCCAGGCACCACGCGAGGAAGGGGTGAATGTTTGGGTAATTTCCATTAGCATGATGATACATCAGGTTTTCGGAATATTCAAGATCCCCACAAGATTCCTTGACCATGCTTCATNNCTTTCAGCGTTAATTCAGCACATTAGTTATGGACGCACTGGATTAACAGATAAAGATCTTGAAGTTGAGCCTTCGCATTCTTCGAATCCACTATTGTTCTCTGGATCTCCTATTTCACGTTCTCTCGAACATGTTCCTCGAAAAAGCCAGAAATCAAAGCAGGAGATACCCATGCTGATTCTCACGACAAAAAGCGGCGATAAAATCGAAGGGATCAGGCTCCAGGCACAAAAAGACGATCAGTTGATCGTAGTGAAGGATCACTCTGCGGTCATGCAAGTATCACTGGAGAAAGTGATTCAACGGAGATGGGTTTGCAATTCCATTAAGAGACATTCAGGGTATTGAGTACGACACTTTAGGCGTCGGGCAGTCTTTGCCGAAATAAATCCAGAGTGTGGCATGAGTTGGAGAGGCACGCAGCAAAGGTCCTATCGATGATCATGGCGAATAGCAACGAGGAGGGTCAGATGTTTGAGCATCGTAGTCAACGTCTGTTATCAACGCGGGCATTCTTGCACAGGCAGGCGAAGTATGCGCTCGTTGCGTTTGGATGTATTGCGATTGCGTGGGGAGTCGGAATAGTCGGCTATGCGGGTTTTGAGGACATGTCTTTTATTGATGCGGTTCTGAATTCAGCAATGATCCTCGGTGGAATGGGCCCCGTCTCTGAACTTCACACCGTGGGTGGCAAGCTGTTCGCTTCATTCTATGCCATTTTTTCGGGGGTCGGATTCATATGTGCTGCCGGCGTTCTGATAGCCCCGGCGTTCCACCGGTTTCTCCATAAGTTCCATGTGGAAATTGAGGATTGAGCGTGCCCTAGGGTATTTCTCCATCTGATGAGTCGGGGGGCAACCATCATCTCCTGACACTCTGTCGTATTCAACTTTCACATGATTTCCTTCCTCCGACCTCTGCTTCCTGGCGATTTTCATCTCAAAAACCCTCCTTCTTGCAGGAACTCCCCGAAAAGAGCGCGTGTTGGAATCGTGTTCTCCTCAAGAAGGGTTTTGTAGCTGCCGAAGGGAAGGCAAGGGTCTCATTTCGTTTTGCACTCCGAACGCACTGTTCAGGTCTGACGTTCTCTGAAAACAACAGGATAATCTGGGTTCATGGCTCAGATTTTTCACCCCAGCACAAACGTACTTTCCAAGGCGAGCGTTGTCGCTGGCGTGATCCTCCTGGCCGGCATCATGCTCGTAGCGGTGCTCCTCTACCGGTCGCCCTATTTTACCGGTGTGGGTGAGCCCAGAGAACAACAGGTGCCGTTCAGTCACGAACACCATGTCGCCGGACTTGGGCTGGACTGTCGCTATTGCCATTCGACAGTTGAGAAATCCTCGTTTGCAGGAATTCCGCCGACCAACACCTGTATGACCTGCCATTCGCAAGTTTGGAATACGAGTCCAATGCTCGCGCCTGTTCGCCAGAGCTACCAAAAGAACTTGCCGCTTCAGTGGATAAGAGTTCACGACCTTCCTGACTTCGTTTATTTTGACCATTCAATTCACATCAACAAGGGCATTGGGTGTTCCAGTTGTCACGGCCGGGTTGACAAGATGCCGCTTATGTGGAAGGCCAATACTCTCTACATGAACTGGTGTCTGGATTGTCACAGGCATCCGGAGAATCAAATCAGACCTCGTGAACAGGTGTTTGATATGGCGTATCAGGAGCCGGCAAATCAACGTGTGCTGGGAAATGCTCTGGTGAAACTGTACAACGTGCGCACAAAGCAACTTACGGATTGTTCCCTATGTCATCGATAAACACTCCAGACAACGGACATCCACTCAGTCTTGAGGCCGTTCGTGCGAAGCTGAATGCCGTGGGGGGACGCGCATATTGGCGCAGTCTCGAAGAACTCTCGGAAAGCCAGGGATTCGAGGAGATGCTCCACAGGGAATTTCCCTCCCATGCCTCCGAATGGGTGTCTTCTCTGGACCGTCGGTCATTCTTGAAGATGATGGCTGCCTCGATTGCCCTGGCAGGGTTGAGCTCTTGCGCCAGGCAGCCCGACGAAAAGATCGTTCCCTATGTGAAAGCGCCCGAAGAACTTGTCCCGGGCCGCCCACTGTTCTTCGCGACAGCAATGGTTGAGGAAGGCTATGCCATCGGCACGCTGGTGCGCAGCGACATGGGGAGGCCGACGAAAGTCGAGGGCAACCCCCGCCATCCTGGAAGCCTTGGCGCGACGGATGTTTTCGGTCAGGCCTCAATCCTCACGCTCTACGATCCGGATCGTTCCCGGGTCACCACCTACCGGGGGGAAATCCGGCCGTGGGATTCTTTCGTCGAGAGCATTATCCCTGCGCTGGGATTGCAACAGATGCTCAAAGGCTCCGGGCTGAGAATTCTGACTGAGACAGTTACTTCCCCGACGCTCACTTCACAACTGAAGTCACTTCTTGAACGCTATCCCAACGCCCGCTGGCACCAGTATCAGGCAATAACGAGGGACGCAGAGAAGGATGGGGGCACGCTTGCCTTCGGCGAGGAAGTGCGCACGATCCATCGGTTTGACNNCGCTGAAGTCGTGGTCTCGTTCGATAGCGACTTTCTGATGTCGGGGCCGGCGTCGGTACGGTACCAGCATGACTTCGCGTTGAAGCGTCGGGTAATGGGCGACAAGCGGGCGATGAACAGACTTTACGTCTTGGAAAGCACGCCCAGCAACACCGGGGCAATGGCTGACCATCGCCTCCCGATTCGGTCGGTTGATATTTGCTCCTATGTCCGGTATGCCGCTGCTCAGCTAGGTGTGGAGGGGGTTTCTTCTGCGGAGGTGCCGGAGGCGCATCGCATGTGGCTCGATGCGATGGTCAGGGATCTGCGGCGGGCAAAAGGCGAGAGCATCGTTGTTGCAGGCGAAACGCAACCTGCACTGGTCCATGCCATGGTCCATGGCATCAACGCTGCCCTTGGCAATGTTGGTCGCACGATGGAATATATTGAGCCGGTGGAGTCAATGGCAGGGCTCCAAAGCGAATCCCTAAGTCAACTCGTTGCAGATTTGCACAATGGGCAGGTGCAATTGCTTCTTGTGCTCGGTGGCAATCCTGTATTTGACGCACCAGCGGACCTCCAGTTTGCCGAGGCAATGGAAAAAGCGGACGTCCGGGTGCGGCTCGGGNNATACTTCCAGAATCGCATTCCCTGGAGGCGTGGAGCGATGCTCGCGCTTTCGATGGCACTGCGACAATTCTTCAGCCCCTCATTGCTCCGTTATACAGCAGCAAATCTGCCCATGAAGTGCTCAATGTGTTTCTTGGCGATGCAGACCGATCCGGGTATGAGGTAATACGAAACTACTGGCAAAAACAAATTCTTCACGAGGATTTTCAGACGTTTTGGACGAACTGCCTGAATGACGGCATTATTCCTGAGAGCAAAGCGAAATCCCGATCGGTGGTCTATTCCGGAGAACGCCTTGCGAAAATACAGGACGACCCCGCACGGCGTCAAGGGATCGAGATTGTTCTGCGCCCCGACCCCATGCTGCGTGACGGACGATGGGCAAACAACGGCTGGCTCCAGGAGTTGCCCAAGCCCATCACGAAGCTCACATGGGACAACGCCGTCCTCATGAGTATTGCCACCGCAGAAAAGCTTGGTGTTACAAACGAGGATGTCGTCGCCGTGCGTGTTGGCAGTAGTCAAGTGGAGGGACCGGTATTTATTGTGCCTGGTCATGCGGACAATTCCGTTACGCTGCATTTTGGGTATGGCCGCAAGAGAACGGGGAGGGTGGGAACCGAAACGGGATTCGATGCGTACCCCCTCAGAACGCTGAGAGCAATGGGATGCACGGGTGGTGCCGAAGTTTCGCGAACCTCAAAGAAGTATGCATTGGCCGTAACTCAACAACACCACGCGATGGAAGAGCGACATCCTGTTCGAGTTGCATCGCTGGAGGAATATGAAAAGAATCCTGGCGTAATAGCAGATGAGGCCCCCGAGAAACCCGCTCAGGGGTCATTGTACCCAGGCAAGGAATACTCCGGGTATGCGTGGGGAATGGTCATTGACCTCAACGCTTGCACAGGATGCAATGTCTGCACCATTGCATGCCAGTCGGAAAATAATATCCCTGTTGTTGGCAAGGAGGGTGTCGAACGAAACCGGGAAATGCACTGGATTCGTGTCGACCAATACTTCGATGGTACTGCTGAAAACCCGGCCATTCATCCGCAGCCTCTGGGGTGTGTGCAATGCGAAAATGCTCCTTGCGAGGTGGTTTGTCCTGTGGGTGCAACCACGCACGACCATGAAGGGCTTAACGTCATGGTGTACAACCGGTGTGTGGGGACGCGCTATTGTTCAAACAACTGTCCATACAAAGTCCGACGATTCAACTTCCTCGAATACAATGGCAGTGACGATCCCGTCGTTAAAATGATGAAGAATCCCGATGTGACGGTGCGAAGTCGTGGAGTGATGGAAAAGTGCACCTATTGCGTCCAGAGAATAAGCCACGCTCGCATTGACGCGGAAAAGAAGGATCGGCCCATTCACGATGGTGAAGTTGTCACTGCCTGTCAGGCTGCCTGCCCTTCACAGGCGATTATGTTCGGTGATCTCAATGATGAATCCAGCAGAGTCCGCCAATGGCGGGGAGAGCAGCGTGATTATGCGTTGCTGGCGGAGCTGAACACACGGCCGAGAACAACCTACCTTGCGCGGCTGAAGAACTTGAACCCGGAAATTCCGGAGAAACTGGCCTAACTCGTGCATCTACAGGAACCGCTGGTAAATATCAGCACTGCTGAGCCTCTGGTGTCGGAGCAGAGCACGTTCAACAGCGTGACGGAGAAAATTTCCGGAGTGGTGCTCGTTCGAAAAACGCCTGTTGCGTGGTTTCTGACAATTGGCGTAGCGTTCCTGCTTGTCCTCGTTCTCTTTGTGGCAGTGGGCTACCTCTTTTACAGAGGTGTTGGGATTTGGGGGATCAATATCCCTGTCGGTTGGGGATTTGCGATCATCAATTTTGTCTGGTGGATTGGCATTGGTCACGCAGGAACTCTAATCTCGGCCATCCTTCTGCTCTTGCACCAGAACTGGCGCAATGCCATCAACAGATTCGCTGAGGCAATGACGCTCTTTGCTGTGTCCTGTGCGGGATTGTTTCCGATACTTCACCTCGGCAGGCCCTGGCTTTTTTACTGGCTTTTCCCATTTCCTGATCCCATGTCGATATGGCCTCAATTCCGAAGCCCTCTTGTGTGGGACGTGTTCGCGGTATCGACGTATGCAACAATTTCGTTTCTCTTCTGGTACGTCGGTTTGGTTCCAGATCTTGCCAGCATGCGCGACAAAGCTAGTCGCCTCTGGCTGAAACGGCTGTATGGAATCATGGCGCTGGGCTGGCGGGGAGCATCGCGGCATTGGCACCGTTATGAAACTGCCTACCTGCTGCTCGCCGGACTTGCCACACCGCTGGTCGTGTCTGTTCATAGCGTCGTGAGCTTCGATTTCGCTGTGGGAATTATTCCGGGGTGGCACAGCACAATATTCCCCCCCTATTTTGTCGCCGGGGCAATCTATTCCGGCTTTGCCATGGTACTGACGCTGGTCATTCCTATCCGCAAGATGTATGGACTGCAGGACTTCATTACACCTCGACATATGGACTACATAGCGAAGGTGATGCTCGCGACAGGCTTGATCGTCGCCTATGGCTATATCATGGAAGTGTTCTTCGGGTATTACAGCGGCAATATCTATGAACGCTATATGACGCAGAATAGGGCCTTCGGACCCTATGCTCCAATGTACTGGGCGTTGATCCTCTGTAACGTCGTGCTGCCGCAGCTTCTCTGGTTCAAAAGAATTCGTTTCCATATGGGATGGCTCTTCTTCATCTCGATTGTTGTCAACATCGGAATGTGGTTGGAGCGCTTCGTGATCATTGTGACGAGCCTGCACCGGGATTTTGTTCCGTCATCATGGGGCATGTACTCTCCCACGATTTGGGATATCGCCACATTCGTTGGGACCATTGGACTCTTTATTTCATTGATGTTCCTGTTTATTCGCCTGATTCCCATGATATCGATGTTTGAGATTCGCCAATTGATTCAGCGTCCGGCAAAAAGGACGGAGGGTGTATGAGCAACCATGGGGACAAGGCGACGCTGGGTACAGCCGGACAGCCAATCACGAGTAACAGTGGCGTGCACGGAATCATGGCAGAATTCGAGTCGGCGGAAGATTTACTGGCAGCAACCCGCAAGACGATGGAAGGTGGGTTTACAAGAGTTGAAGCGTATTCTCCTCTCCCGATCGAAGGATTGGCTGAGGTCCTGGGTTTTCGAACCAGATTACCGCTCATCGTCCTGGTCGCGGGGATCATTGGCGCCGTGTCGGGATTCTTTTTGCAGTACTGGATTTCGGTGATTGATTATCCGATGAATGTTGGAGGCCGCCCATTCAATAGCTGGCCCGCATTCATCCCCGTAACGTTCGAATGCACGGTCCTTTTTGCCGGAGTTACCGCAGTGGTCGCGATGATCGCCCTGAACGGCCTTCCCCAACCGTATCATGCCGTGTTCAATGTCCCGCAGTTTGAGCGCGCGTCAAATGATCGGTTCTTTCTGACAATTGAAGCGGACGATCCACAATTTGACAAGGCGCAGACTGGACAGTTTCTGAAAAGCCTCAACCCCGTTGCCGTCCACCAGGTGGGAGCGTAGCGGAGAACCGGAAATGCAGGAATCCATGCATCATCGTCAATATGGAACATCAATAGTGATTCTTCTTGCGGCTCTTGTCTTTGTGTCCGGCCTTCCCGGGTGTCACGAAGACATGTACGATCAGAAGAAATACAAGCCGCTTGCAAGCAGCGAATTCTACCGGGATGGGCAATCGTCCCGGCCTCTTGTCGAAGGGACGGTAGTGCATCGCGATCATAGTGATGATGGAGTTATTGCGACCGGGCTGGTGGATGGGAAACCATCGGAAGTGTTTCCGTTGGCACTCAGTGAAGCCATGGTTCGACGCGGGCAGGAACGATTTAACATCTTTTGTTCTCCCTGTCACGGCCGGACTGGAGATGGCGGGGGAATGATCGTGCAACGGGGATTTCCAAGGCCTCCGTCGTTCTATGCGGACAGCATTCGGGCGCTTCCTGTCGGTCGCTATGTGGACGTGATCGCGCATGGATTTGGGCGCATGTACAGTTATGCCGATCGGGTGGACCCGGTTGACCGATGGGCGGTGGCAGNNTTCCGGATTCACAGCGTCAGGTACTCAAGTGACCGTATCATCAAACGAAAAGAGTGAATCCCGGCTGTCGAAAGTTCAGAGCGGAGCCCTGGTGTCAGGACTCCTTGGCTTGGCTGTTTGCTTTGTGGGGTATTTCATTGACAAGAACAGGGTTCTTCAATCATATCTATTCTCATTTGTGTTCTTCTGGAATCTTTCCTTGGGATGTCTGGGACTTCTCATGCTGCATCACATGACGTCCGGCAAATGGGGTTTTGCGATCCAACGCTATCTTGAAGCGGGGACCCGAACAATCCCCGTCATGGCTCTCTTCTTTCTCCCAATCCTCTTCGGAATGCAGGGGCTCTATCCGTGGATGCAGATCGACAAGGTGGCGGAAACCGTTGTGAAGAAATCGGCCTATCTTAATGAGCCATTCTTCATCATCCGTGCTGTCGCCTATTTTGTTCTATGGACCGCCATGGCCTACTTCCTGACTCATTGGTCCCGAAAACAAGACAACACGAAGGATCCAAAGTTCACTAAAATCATGCGAAGACTCAGTGCCCCCGGGCTTGCGCTCTATGCGCTGACTGTGACATTTGCCTCTATTGACTGGGTGATGTCTCTCGAACCTGAGTGGTATTCCTCCATCTACGGCATGATGTTCATGGTGAGTCAGGCACTTGGAGCGCTCTGTCTCTCCATTGTTCTCCTCCGGGTGTTTTCCACTTCTCAACCAGTTTCGGACATCATCTCGCCTTCGATATTTCACGACCTGGGGAACTTGCTTCTTGCGATGGTCATTCTCTGGGCGTACATGGCGTTTTCCCAGTTTCTCATCACCTGGTCCGGAAATCTTCCTGAAGAAATCCCGTGGTATCTTCGCAGACTGGGTTCCGAGTGGCAATTCGTTGCGCTCGGGTTGATCATTCTCCATTTCTTTGTTCCGTTCTTCATCCTGCTCTTGCGAAGATCGAAACGCGCACCATCCATTCTCTGGAAGATCGCGGCGGGACTCCTGCTCGTCAGGATTGTGGATACCTACTGGATGATTGAACCGGCGTTTCATCCGCAAGAGGTCATGATTCACTGGTTTGATCTGGCTGCGCTGGTTGCGATAGGTGGGTTTTGGGTTTTCTCCGGCCTGGCACTCCTAAAAGGCGCGTCGTTGGTGCCGGCCTATGATCCAAGATTTGCCATTGTGAACAAGACTGTCGGAGCCGCCCATGGATAGTCCGCCAAAAGTGGGCGTGCCGCCGGGATCGAATGGTCATGAAGAGAGCGATGCAAATGAAGGTGCCTTGACCCGTTTGGGCGTGATTCTTCTCCTGCTTTTGGGTGGTGTGTTGGTGCTCATGTTCGNNGCTCTTCGAGAAATATCCGCCGTCACAAACGACGCAGGTATCCTCTCTCGCGAAGCAGGGAGCGTTGCCCTCCGAACCACGTTTGCAGGCACAACCCGCGTTGGACATGGCCACATATCGTCAATGGGAGGATTCCATGCTTACCACCTATGGCTGGGTGGACAAAGAGAAGGGTATCGTGCGTGTTCCGATTGATAGCGCTATTGCCCTGGTCTTGCGGAGAGGATTTCCTGGGGGTAGGGGAGCAGTTCCTGTTGTCAAAATAGACACCGGGGCCCTTTCGTACTCGCCAACAAAACAGCAATAAGGGTGTTCAACTCTTGGAGGCATCCGGTGGATAAGGGCATAACAGGCATAACCGCAAATCCCCAAAAGAAGAGCTTCAGTCTTGCGCTTCTAATTCTCCTGACAGTTCTGGCGCGAACCATTGCGCCGGGTCAGCAGACGGTTCCAAGCAAAGTATTTACGGAGGTTGGCCTCGACCAAAAACTTGGAGCATGGGTACCACTTGACATATCCTTCCGCGACGAACAAGGGAAGCAGATTTCACTACAATCGCTCATGACTGGCAAACCTGTAATACTGTCCCTGGTGTACTACGAGTGCCCGATGATCTGTACTGAAGTCCTTAACGGCATGGTCAGAAGCTTTTCGCAGTTGTCACTGGACCTGGGGCGGGACTACGACGTAATAACGGTAAGCATTAATCCTCGCGAACAGTCTTCGCTGGCGGCAAGCAAGAAAGAGCATTACCTGCAGTTGCTTGGCCATCCGGAGGCTTCGAATTCGTGGCATTTTCTTACAGGGGATAGCAGCTCCATCAAACGTCTCGCCGATGCTGTGGGATTCCGCTATGTATATGACGAGACAACGCAACAGTACGCCCATCCGACTGGGATTACCGTGCTGACATCCAAAGGACAAATCGCGCGTTATCTTTACGGCGTCGATTATCCTCCAAAGGATTTGAAGTTTGCCCTCATTGAAGCGTCGCAGAATACCGTGGGATCAGCTGTCGATCAAGTCCTGATGCTGTGTTACAAATATGATCCTTTAACAGGGAAGTACGGTCTTATAGCGATGAATCTTATTAGAGGGGCAGGAGTGTTGATGATTGTTGTGATGGGCGGGGGTATTGCAATGTTTCTCTGGCGCGAGCGGAAAAATCGTCGATCAGCAATGGCTGTGGAATCTCAGGCGAAGCGATAATCGAAGATATGCCGGCGCTCTCTCCCGGTTGTGCCGACAACGGTATTGCCAATGTCCGCCGTGAAGAGGATGATGCAGGAACGACAGTTGGAGTAAGGATACACGAGGAGTGAATATCTCATTGCATTGTGTGACTATGGGAAACTTCCCGCTCTTTCCAGAGCAGGCGTCGACAGGTGCCAGCAGCATGGATGCCCTGTTCTTCGCCCTGGTCGGGATATCATTATTCTTTCTGATCGGCATTTTTTCCTTGCTGATCTACTTTGCCGTCAGGTACAGGAAAGGTCAGACGGTAAATAGGACGATTCTCCGCAAGGACTATCTCAAACTGGAACTGGCGTGGATTATCATCCCCACATTAATCAGTCTTGGGATTTTTGGGTGGAGTTCCTGGCTATTCTTCGAAAACAGGACTCCGCCTCCAGATGCAATGGAGATCTACGTCGTGGGGAAGCAATGGATGTGGAAGATCCAGCATCCTCAGGGAAATAGTGAAATCAACCAATTGCACATTCCAATCGGACGTCCGGTCAAGCTCATTATGACCTCGCAGGATGTCATCCATAGCTTTTACATCCCTGCATTTCGCATCAAGCAGGATGTTTTGCCGGGACGATATACGACCGAGTGGTTTACGGCGACCAAGGTGGGAACGTATCATCTCTTCTGCGCGGAATACTGTGGCACAGGTCACTCAGCAATGATAGGAAGCGTGATCGTGATGGATCCTCTTGAGTATGAACGGTGGCTTGGAACGGGGGGGACAAACGAGTCGATGGTTTCCGTCGGTGAACAGCTCTTCAACAAGTATGGATGTGCAGCGTGCCACCAGGAGATGAGCAACAACCGGGGTCCGATGCTTGGAGGTCTTGCGGGGTCCACGGTGAAACTGCAGGACGGCCGGATGGTCCTTGCGGATCGGGAATATCTCCGGGAATCCATCACCAATCCGGCGGCGAAGATTGTCGCGGGATATTCACCCATCATGCCAACTTACAGGACGACGTTGAACGAGGAACAGACCAATCAGATTGTCGAGTATTTGCTTTCACTCAGTACGAAGGATCCTTCCCGGGTCAGGAGCAAGTAGCGTATGAACCCCAAGGCGACGGTTGTCGGCTCCAATTATCTCAATAATGGTTACAGCCTGCGATCNNCTGCTCACCACCGATCACAAACGCATAGCCATACTCTATCTTGTTTCCATCACGCTCTTTTTTATGCTCGGAGGATTTTTTGCGGTCATTATGAGGTTGGAACTCCTCACGCCGCAGGGTGATCTTGTACAAGCTCAGACATATAACAAGCTCTTCACGATGCACGGCATCGTGATGATCTTCTTTTTTCTCATCCCGTCGATCCCCGCCGTGCTGGGAAATTTTCTCATTCCGATGATGATCGGTGCACGTGACCTGGCATTTCCCAAACTCAATCTCTTGAGTTGGTACGTGTATATCGTCGGGGGCAGTGTAACATTGTACGCTCTTATTACAGGCGGATTGGACACGGGCTGGACATTTTACACGCCGTATAGCACCACGTATTCCACCACACGAGTCATTCCCGCAATAGTCGGTTTGTTCATTACGGGATTCTCTTCGATTCTCACCGGTTTGAATTTCATTATCACGATTCACAAAATGCGCGCGCCAGGACTCACCTGGTTCCGGCTTCCTCTTTTTGTATGGANNGTGTACATCATGATTCTGCCGGCTATGGGAGTCGTTAGCGAAATCGTTGCAGTGTTCTCGCGCAAGCAAATATTCGGATACCGGTTTGTTGCCGCGGCGTCGGTTGCGATCGCCGTGTATGGTTTCCTTGTCTGGGGACATCATATGTTTGTGAGCGGTCAGTCGATTTACGCAAGCATGATATTTTCCGTCCTCAGCTACCTCGTGGCG
>PMNP01000252.1:0-248 GCA_003161755.1 Ignavibacteriota bacterium
GAAGTGCTGATGGACGGCGATCATTCATTGGAACGGTGCAGCGAAGTGACGGAGAAAGTCCTGCGCACGGTGTTTGATCAACTTTTTATTCAAAAGGTCATGCTCGAAGGAATCATTCTTAAACCCAACATGGTCATTCCGGGAATGACATCCTCCAGGCAAGAATCGGTGGACATAGTAGCGGACGCCACGGTAGACTGCCTCCTGCGAGCCGTCCCGGCCGCTGTTCCGGGGATTGCGTTCTTGTC
>PMNP01000252.1:300-5927 GCA_003161755.1 Ignavibacteriota bacterium
ACCCCGAGGCCACGCGCGCGCAACCATGAAGCACTGCGATGACATCGTCTTTCTCTTCGACTGCGACAACACGCTGCTCGACAACGACCAGGTCATTGCCGACCTTAGGAGCTATCTCGATCAGGAGGTTGGGGCCGAACGGGCACGGTGCTATTGGACAATTTTCGAGGAGCTGCGAACCCGGCTCGGTTACACAGATTACCTGGGTGCCTTGCAGATTTTTCGAATCAGCTATCCGCACGATCTGGGCTTGCTGTCCGTTTCGCGCTTCCTCATAGAATATCCATTCGCCAATCGCCTTTTCCCCAATGCACTCAACGTCATCGAGCACCTTAAGCAATGGGGCAGGGTTGTCATTCTCACCGACGGCGATGTGGTGTTTCAACCGCACAAGGTGGATCGTTCGGGACTCTCCGGAGCAGTTGATGGAAACGTCTTGATTTACGTGCACAAGGAACAGGAGCTTGACGACGTCGCAAATCGTTTCCATGCCAATCACTATGTGATGGTGGACGACAAACTTCGACTTCTCGCCTCCATAAAGAACAGCTGGGGCCAACGGGTGACTACTGTCTTCGTGCGACAAGGACACTATGCACTCGATCCTGGTGTTTCGGATACATACCCGGCCGCTGATCGTACCATCGAGCGCATTGGTGATTTGTTGAATCATAACCTTGCAGACTTTGCCTCATGAACTGCGAAAACCCCATCCAAAAGGGTGACTGGTTGATATCAAGCCAACGTTAATGATAAAAGGGTCGGTACGGAGGGTTAACTACTCTTTCACTCCTTTTGGTGATTTCTTCCCGGTAAGGCAACTCCTAACTTTAGACAGAGATCAGAACACTTTCAACCGAGACAAGTATAATCTGGTGTGATGCTCTGGAGTGTCATCAAGTGGATTTACTCCAATGGCGCGGATGATTGTGTCGAATTGAAGCCCGTCTATTGGTCCCAAGATCTCATGGCAGTGGCAACACGTTCGCAACGTTATATCTCAACAGGTGTCCGTATTGTACAACAGCAGTCAAGGAGGACTCATGGCAACGCGTACAATGGTTTTGGTGGTTTCTGCTCTTCTGTTCATCACGATTCTCGTGCCTCTCAATTCGGGATTCGCACAGAATACGGACGGACGGTGGGCTCTCGGCTTTCACGGTGGCGCCAACATGTGGTTTAACGACTATGACAAGGTGCTCATCGGGCCGGGCGGGGAAGTCATGGTCCGCTATGGCATGACCCCGACATTCTCTGGGGGAATTCTGCTTGGCTATGAAGAACTTAAAGCCAAGAACAATCCCCCGATTTCCAGTCAACCGTACAACTACTTGAAGTTGCACGCGATGCCCGCAGCACTTGCCGGATGGTTCCACTTTGCTCCGGGAAAGAACGTCAACCCGTATGTCTATGTGGGCATCGGCGCCGTGTTATACAAGAGATTGACTGCCGGAGATGTTTATGTCCCTGACAGCAAATTCTCGACGTCGATTCTTGTGCCGGTTGGTGTCGGTCTTGAAATGTTTGCATCAAGGAATGCCTCCATAGTAGCTGATCTTGGTTACAGGGTGACCGATGACTATCTCGATGCCATCAAGACCAAGAAGCTCGACGGGTATGCAACGGCAAAAGTGGGAGTGAACTTCTACTTTGGCACCAGCAACGCCGAAAAAGAAGAGCGTGTCAAAGCAGCGATTCAGCGCATGAAGGATTCGACCGCACTAGAGGCGCAGCGAATGAAGGAGCTGGCGGACGCTGAAGCACTTAGGGTAAAGGCCCTGGCCGACGCAAATGCATTGCGAGTGAAGGATTCCACCGACGCAGAGGCACGGCGGATGGCGGAACTAAGCGCGAAACGCCTTGCGGATACTGTCCTCACACTTCAAAAGGGCAAGACCATCGTACTGAAGGGTGTCAACTTCGAGACCAACAAGGCCACGTTGACGAAGGAATCTGAGACCACCCTCGAGTTGGCGTACAACGCACTCATTGCAAGTCCGAATGCTAGCGTTCTGATCGTTGGCCACACGGACAATGTCGGCAAAGCAGCGTACAACAAGAAGCTCTCCTTGCACCGTGCGCAGGCAGTCAAGTCATGGTTGGTACGGAAGGGAATTGCGGGAAAACGCCTGACGGTCGCCGGCAAAGGCCTTGAAGAGCCCATCGATGAGAACACTACTCCTGAGGGGCGTTCAAACAACAGACGAATTGAATTCCGAGTGTTGAAGTAGCCTTCCGGTTACTGAGAGAAAGGCTGTAAGAAAGACTGTGAATTGGTTGGCCCAAGGTAGCGACGTGAGGTGGGAGAAAATGAGGATCGCTACCTTGCGGTTAACCACTGCAAGGTACTCCTCCACCGAACGGTTTTGTCGAGCAAATGACTGGCTCCCCCACCTTACGATGCCAGCGCGGTTTCTTCTTCCGATCCGACGAGCGACGCACAACGATGAGTTTGCAGGGATCAACTATCCCTTATCTTGAATTGTGAAAATGAATATTCGGCATGATATGGAAGACCTGAAGTCTTCGCTCGAAAACTTCACCGTCAAGAAGAGCTGATTTGGATTGGAGGCACAAGGTATGCTTGGGTTTGCAATGAACGACTATCACTGAGGGAAGGAATACGAACATGAGTATAGGGAGGATGTTTTTCGGCGCAATAATTGTCATGGCTACTGGAGCAGCGCTTGGTGTGCTGTTTGCTCCGGCCAAGGGGTCCACCACCAGGAGGAAACTCCTGCTTCAGGGTTCAAGCAAGGTCGATGACCTCAAGAACACCGCAAATGACTATGTGGACTCCATTGAGGAGAGGATTGAGAGTGTCAGGACAACCGCGAACGACCTCACCGACACAGTAAAGGATGCTGTGGATTCGTTGGCGTCCAATAAACTGCAGAAGCACGCACCTCGGGCATAAGGGTTCTACCGCTGGGTAGGGTAAGATATGTTTGCAATGATCATCTGCCATTCCAACCAAATCAGAAAGGTTTTAGCAATGAGAAGGACAATTTTGCTTTCCACAATTCTGACAATTGCACTGGCATTGCCAGCGCTCGGTCAGAGCATCTATGGAGATTCAACCAAATCCCTCATGCAGCACCATGATATGTCGGGCATGATGGGCACGCCGACAATCGATTCAACAGTTCAAGGTCTTCAATTGAAAGTGTGGGTTATGAAGCAGGAGCAGCACAAAGAGATGATGCAGGTTGGGGCGGAAGACACAATGCGACAGATGGGAATAAACACGACAACGAAGGATTCGATGATGGCTGGTACGCATCATATCAAGATTGAGCTGACTGACAATGCAACCGGAAAAGAAATCGCAAACGCCAGCACCAGGATCCTGGTTGTATCTCCCTCAAAGAAGACTTCTTCGGTCGACCTGAAGTCTATGATGAACCACTTTGGTGGTGTTCTCACGCTCGATGAAAAAGGAGAATACAAATTCACGGTAAACGTCAGTGTTAATGGGGTCTCAACTTCGGAGCAGTTCCAATACGCAGTAAAGTAGACAACGTTCTCGAAATGGTGAGCATATCGCAAAAGGGCCAGGACATTGATGATTCTGGCCCTTTCAATCACAGAATCACTTAGGAGAGAGCATTATGACCATGAGCACAGAACACTTGCTTCTGTTCCTTCTGATAGGAATAGTAGCCGGGTTTCTTGCCGGCAAAATCATGAGGGGCGCAGGATTTGGCCTTGTGGGAGATTTGATCATTGGTGTGATCGGTTCTTTTATCGGCGTCTGGGTGTTTGGCCTGCTTGGCATCGTTGCGGGTGGGATTCTCGGATTACTGGTGGCGTCCCTCATCGGTGCTCTCCTCTTGCTCTATATACTCCGGCTGGTGAAGCGGGGGTAACCTGCACAAAGCCCCGGCGAAGGAAAAGGGTTAACTACACTTTCATCCTTTCAGTCGATTCATTCCGCAGGGAATCCGCGTATTCTTCATCACGTTCGATGCGAGCGCCTCTCCAATTTCCAAGGAAGAGCTCACAGTAACACGGTGTACCATGAACAACAGCAAAAGGAACAGTATCTCATGAAAACCGACATGCTATTGCAACAGGAAGTGACAAACGAATTGAAATGGGAGCCGAGTGTCAACTCGGCAGAGATCGGCGTAACAGTAAAAGATGGCGCTGTGACACTCTCTGGTTTTGTGAGTAGTTTTGGAGAGAAACGGGCAGCCGAACGGTCGGCCGCAAAGTTGAGGAATGTGAAAGCGATTGCTGATGAGATCAAGGTGCGATTACCCGCTTCCGGCAGACACGAAGACGCAGACATTGCCCGGGAAGCTGCAAACGTCCTCGCATGGAATACGTTTGTCCCTCAAAACAATATCAAGGTCATCGTGGAAGATGCATGGGTCACACTGACAGGCACCGTGGGAATGTGGTATCAGAAATGGAATGCGGAAACCGCGTTGCACCACATCGCCGGCATACGTGGAATCACGAACGAAATCTCGATTAAACCTCAGATAGTGGAAGCTGTGGTCCGGGCCGATATTGAGCATGCCTTTGAGCGCAATGCGCGCCTGGATTCGCGAACAATCAAGGTGGAGACGAAAGACAACCGTGTTGTTCTCCGGGGGACTGTGCATTCGTGGTTGGAACGTGAAGAGGCTCAGTTCGCAGCCTTCTCATCTCCGGGAGTCATCGCCGTTGAAAACCATATCTTGGTCGAATAGGATATCTGACCACCGTTGGCCTGGGATTGCGTGGTGACCGCCAAGCCGACGGGGTACTGCGGTGCGCAGTGGAGGCACCGCTCAACTGCTCCAACAACCATAGATAATAGATATCCCATGACAGTGCGAATTGTATTGATATTAGCTTTCATCCTTCTTGCTCAAGTACCCGCTGCCGCCCAGAGCGATATAGGGTTTGGTCCTCAAGTTGGCATCTATAAGGCCCAAAGCGCAGATGGCATATGGCTCATGGGAGGAGTTGCATTGCGCATGAAGTTCTCCGATGCATGGGGAGTTGAAGGATCAATCAACTACCGCGAGGAAAAGTACGCAAACAACACTGTGGCTGTACGGAGTTGGCCTGTGATGGTATCGGGACTGTTTTATCCGATTCCCATCGCATACGGAGCCATCGGCGCAGGATGGTTCAATGCGACCATCGACTACACTCTCCCCGCTGGATTGCCTGGAGGCTCTGGCCCCTTCCCAAGCGAAACAAAGCAACAATTTGGATGGCATATCGGCGGGGGCGTGGAACTGCCGCTGGGTTCAGTCGGGAAATTGGTTGGCGACATCAAATATGTCTTTCTGAATTACCGCTTCAGAAATTTCTCAGGCAGCAATGGCGCGAATAGTGATTTCTATATCGTTACAGTGGGGTTCCTCTTCGGACTCTAGTCCAGTTGCCCATCGGATCGGGGANNATCTTTCATTCCTTTGGATGATTTCTTCCCGGGTCGGTAACGCTTAATTTCCATTTATAAAATACTCCAATCAACCATCGAGGGTGGCCAAATGAAGACACGCATTGCGATGACTCTGGCTCTTGTCGTTTTTGCTGTAACAACCCTTGCCGCCCAGGGGAGTATTGGGTTCGGTCCACAGATTGGTATTTATAACACCCAAAGTGGCGATGGTGTAAGGATC
>PMNP01000080.1 GCA_003161755.1 Ignavibacteriota bacterium
TAAATGCGAGCTTGAGCACACCGGGGTCAAGTTCTTTTGCCACCTGGATGAGCGACGACCACAGCAGAGCGTTGCCGGAGACATGAACGACGTGAAGTGCAGAGAAATACGTGAGAATGATGCCAAAGAGCGCAAGGGTGATCCCGACAGAGCAGAGGATGACATATTTCCACGCCGCTTCGAGCGANNCGTGGCAAGTGTTGTTGCCTCCGTCCCGATCCAGAGGAATCCCAAGTTGTTGGAAAGCAACACGAGCATCATGGTAAAGAGAAAAACATTGATCAGGAGATAGTAGAGCCACAGTTGCTGATCATCGACTTTCTTGTTGCGGATCTGGCGGCGGAGGTAACCTGTTGAGTAGAGGGCAACAACAAATGCACTTCCAGACACTATGAGGATGATGTAGGCAGACAACCCGTCGGCGTACCACCACCCTTGAGGCGAACTGACAACGCCCTCAGTGATCACCTTCCACATCATCCATACTCCGGAACACAACGTAAGTCGGGATCCAACAACAGTAACCACTTCAAGAGGCTTTCGCCCGCGAAGCAGCGCACAAAGGACGGTTCCTGCAATCGGCAATCCGAGGAGGAGTGTGAAGAGGACCGTGCTCAATGCCTCAGGCTCCTCAGCAGATCAATACTGATGGAGTCGAAAGTTTTGTTAATCCGAAAAATAAAGACTCCCAGAATAAGGACAGCAACCAGAATGTCGAAGAAGATCCCCACTTCAACAATAAGCGGCATTCCGTAGGTAATGGACAATCCGGAAAGGAATACCCCATTCTCCATGGTGAGCAGGCCGATAATCTGCGTAAGCGCCTTTTTTCTTGTCATCATCACGAACAGACCGATAAGCATCATGGCAATCGAAACGGAGAGCACCCGAGAAACAGCCGGGATATCTGGTCGTTGAACACTGAGGATGGACTGAGCCACGGAGTCAGCGAGAATGACCATCCCCCCGCAGAGCAATAATGACACAGTGATGTTGATGCTGAAGTCGATCTCTTTCTGCACCTGGATGCGCTCGATAATCTTTGTCAGGACAAGGGGAATGGCTACANNGAATGTGCATTTCGCCGTAACCCACAACCACGAGAAGCGCCACAACCCCAAGCAAGAGCGATTGAATGGCAAAGAGCCTGATGTAAAAGACAAGGTTTCGGCTCGAGACGATAAGGAACGCTGTCACGAGAATTGCTGCGGCAAGAATATCAATCACAAGTCCGATACTTTGAAGATTTGCGATTCCCATTTCTACGATCCAATGATGAAATACAATATCAGTGCGAGAAGCGACAAGATGAATGCCACCATGAGAAGTTCGGGCACGCGAAAGAGACGCAGCTTGGCATTCGTTGATTCAACAGCAGCGACAACCAGGGAAAGCACGCCAATCTTGAAAAGGAACGCCAGGACTCCGATTCCCACAGCCCAGGGTGTCAAGACCGTTGCGATACCCACGGGAAAAAAGATGTTTGAGAGAAGTGCCAGAAAGATCGCCAACTTCATCTGAGAAGCCCATTCAATGAAGGCCAGGTACCTGCCCGAGTATTCCAGGATCATCGCTTCATGGATCATCGTCAATTCAAGGTGTGTCGCCGGATTATCGACCGGCACCCGGCCTGTTTCAGCGAGGGTCACAATGAACAAACCCGAAAACGCAAGGAGATGAGCGGGGTTCAGCATTGCCTCCGGGGTCGTGGAGAGTTTCTGAACAATAACGCTCAAGTTGGTCGAACCTGCAGTGCCGGCGGCACTAAATATCGCGAGCATCATAGCCGGTTCAACGATGGAAGCAATGGACATTTCCCGGCTTTGTCCCAAACCGCCAAAAGCACTTCCGGTATCCAGCCCGACGAGGGCGACAAAGAATCTGACNNGCTATGACCAACGTCGAGGAGAACGCCAGATAGGGAGTAAAACGGAACAGCCACGACGACACCGGCGGGATCACCACTTCTTTCTTGAAGAGCTTTGCCAGATCGTAGTACGGCTGCAGCACACTTGCACCTCTTCTGCGCTGGAACCGGGCTTTCGTCTTTTTGACGATGCCTGTGACAAGTGGAGCAAGGATGACGATCATGACGAGCTGCAGCAGCGAGACCGCTATGAAAGGGGCAATTTCCGTCATCGCGCAAAAAGGAGAAGGAGGACAAGAGTGATAAAAATGTACGCCAGGTACGATTGAATACGTCCGGTCTGGATCCTCCGGAGGAGGTGCGCCGACGNNGCCGACGCCACAAGCAGAGTGAGAGCTGGATCGTAAAAATATTTCAGGAATACCGATTCCGTCTTGAGCTCATACGAGATATTTGGGCGAAAATAGGGGGATGACTCCTCGGAGATCTCGATCTCGTGAGTCGCGCGATAGATCGTTGAGAAAATCATCCGGATTGGTTTGCTGAAACCCGTCGCGGTGTATTGCATTTGCGGCTCAATTCTCTGCAGCCCACATGCCCAGGTCATCGCTACCCGTTTTTGCATCCTTCCACCCAGAAACAATCCTGCAGCCACGGGAATTGCAATCAGCCCAATGAGTAATCCTGCGAGTAACGTCGGAGCCACACTCGAGAGAGCGCTGGTCGGGACAAACAACAATCCGCCATTCAATGATACCTGACCGGCAGCGTTTGTTCCCAACAATGCACCAACCAGTGAATTCACCACGAACAGGACGGGCCCTGGAACCACACCCAGAACAAGGCAGATGATGACAAGGAATCCCATGGCTCCAATCATCGTGGGTGACGATTCGTGAGCCCCTTCAGCGTGCTGGGAGCGTGGAAGCCCAAGAAAAGTGATACCAAAAGCTTTTACAAAGCACGCAGCTGCCAACGCACCAGTCAAGGCAAGGAGTGCGACAGTAAGGGGAACCGCAATCTTCACTGCAAGATCGGGAATATGGAATCCAAGCAGGAGTGCCTGGAATGTCAACCATTCGCTTATGAATCCATTGAGTGGCGGCAACCCGGAAATGGCAACTGCACCAATCAAGAAAAAGAACGACGTCCAAGGCATGGTCCTTATAAGGCCGCCAAGGTTTTCTATATTCCTGGTGTGTGTTGCATGAAGGACAGACCCGGCACCGAGAAACAGAAGCCCCTTAAACGTCGCATGATTAAGGACATGATACAACGCCGCGACAAGTGCGATTCCTGCAAGTGCTGCATGTCCCAATGAAACAAAGAGCAGTGCCGCTCCAACAC
>PMNP01000069.1 GCA_003161755.1 Ignavibacteriota bacterium
GGATGGGTCCTGCGGCTCGGCAGATGCATCACGTCGCCCGGATCGGCAACGCCGCGGGCCGCCTCGGCCTGCTCGAACACCCAGTCGACCGCATCGAGCACGGCGGGCGTGGAGCGGAACGAGACGTTGAGATCGACCGGCACGAACCGCTGCTCGGCGATGCGGATTCGCCCGGCGAACCATTCGCGCATCTCCTTGAGCTTGCGCGGATCGGCGCGCTGGAACCCGAAGATCGACTGCTTGGTGTCACCGACAGCAAACAGCGTTCCACCTTCGGCAATGGCGTTTTCCACGAGCACACGAAGCCCGCTCCATTGAACAGGTGAAGTGTCCTGAAATTCATCCAGGAGATAGTGGGAGATTTCCTCCCCGAGGATCACATAAATTTCCGGAACGACACCCGCATCGAGATACGTTGCCAGCATGCGATTGATATCGTCAATGGCGATCTCAGACCGTTCCCTTTTTACCCGTTCGATACTCTCGGCCACACTTTGGAGGGCCGAGGCGAACGGTGAATATTGTGATCGGGCATAAAGTGCGGCAAGCGTATCTATTGTGCCATTGAATGCTTCCAGAAGACTTTGTAATGACCCGGCCAGCGCGTCATACTGAGCCCTTGCGGCCTTGGTGTGTTGTCCTTTGACAATGCTTTCCCGCCTCGCACGTTCGACAAGCGAGCGCCATTCTCCCGACTGTGCAAGATCGAGGTCTTGCGCGACAAGAACAGGCAACTCCAGGCCCGAGCCGGCAATGGTCTTTCTAATCTCCCGGACAACATGCTTCAACTCGGCTTCACGCTGACTAATCTCTGCCGACATATCAGTGGTCTTCAACACATCAACAGATGTCATCAACTTGTCAAGAAGCCGCCCGGTCTCTTTTACGATTTTTCCGTAGGGATCCCAATGAAACCGATCGCCGCCGCGGGACACATCAGCCAGCATACTTACCAGCACGCGCAAACGTTCCATGCCACCTACAGAGCCGGACTGTTCACGGGCGAAGGCGTCGAATGCATAGTGCAGGATTTGCTCGTTGTCGAGCAGGATGTCACAGTTGGCGGGAAATCCGAGCTCGATTGAAGATGCCTTAAACACCCTCCCCATGAAGCTGTCGATTGTTCTGACCTGGAATTCTGCATAGTGATCGAGAATGGATTCTGTGGCCGCCATCGCGCGCCGGCGAAGTTCCGGTTCGTCCCCCTCAACAAGTTCAAGCATTTGCCTGGTGAGCTTTTCGTCGACACCCAGGGCAAGTCGCTTGAGGCTTTCCACGATCCTGCGGCGCATNNTATTCCTCAGTTCATTATGTGGAATGCACCGTGAAAGGAGCAGTTGCAGGAAGCGGAGCGACAGGACATGGGTCTTCCCCGCTCCCGCAGAGGCGGAAACGATCGTTGAAGATGGGAGGACAAGGGCGGAATCCCGCACTAGCGGGGTCGACATTGTGTCGGTTGTTTGTGAGAGTTGATGACCGTCTTGTATTCAGAAAGTAGGAAACGGATGGGTAAAACGCCAACAATACAAACTTCCTCAATGACCCTCCCACGCACAAACCCCAATCCTCAGCAGATGTTCATTCTCGGGACCGGAAAACGTAAACACAGACTTTCCGTCGCGAAGAATTTCCCGCACCAGGAGTTCGGTCTGTCCCCCACGCGTCGCATGGGCCACAAGGATCTCCTTTGCCAAGGCGGCAACGAGCCTGTTCCGCTGATATGCCAGAGAACGACTTGACCTGCGGACGTTGTCGTGTTCAGCAGTCACGACAGTCAGGCGACCTTCATTGAGAGGACTTCTCCAGGCCAGAGGGACGCGAAAGTGACCGATCCCGCGGGCCGCACACAGAAGAACATTTGCTCGTCCGCCCAATATGACCGAAAGACACTCCTTCTCCATGGGCGAATGAAATCCACAAACCACGTTCATTGAATGCCTCTTTTGGCTTTGAGCCCACTCAAAGGCTTCGAGCAACAGTCGCCCGGGAAGACGCCTCGAGGAGAAGAATCCCACGAGTGGCTCCTTGAGCAACAGCGGATTGCCAATGATGGAAAGTTCCTGTGGAGGAATGCCGTTGTCGCAAAGGAGATTTCGTGGGTACAATGGCGCGCCAGGTTTTATCACAAGCACCGGCGGGCGTTTCCAATGGTGGGGTTTCTCGATCATGCATGTCTGCCTGCAGGTCTTTATCTATAACTACTGCTCAAGTGGTGTTTTTTCGAGGCGGGAGAATAAAATACTTTGAAAGAGGGCAGTCGATTATTGTGTAGGANNCCACGGTGACGTTGCCTATCAACACCTTGAGTTTTCCCTTGATAGGCACTGCGGCCGAATCATCACTAAACCAACCCTTAAACTCCCCCGTCATGCCGTAGATTCCCTCGACCGTGGTATTTCCCTCCACCGACACAACGCGCACCGGATCGTCCAATGCATCGATGGATTCTGTCGTATGGTCACCCATGAAATGAAATGATGTCTGTCCGAGCTTTCCGTAGAGGATTGTTGGTACGGTGACGGTCTTCTCTGAGTGAATAAATCTGCGTGGGAAGTACGCGATCGAAAGCCCGTCAACAAAATCAGACGTTGGGATGACGATGGTGTCGATGATTGAATGTTTGTAGGGGATCGAGTCTGGACTTGTTTGGAACGTTTCCTCCACGGCAACCGATTTCCCTCCGGGCTCATTGATGTACCGCAGCGCCCACCAAACGCCATCCTTCTTTTCCAAAGAGTATGAGCCTTTGGAGTAACAAGACGAATCCATTTGCGTGGAATGGATCGAGTGGAGATCGACGAAAGGAAGTCCGGGATATGACTCAATATGTGCCACGGCCCTGCAACCGGGCAATGTTTTCAACCGAATCGTCCCAAGCTTGAACCACGTCCAGCTGACTTCATAGACGTATTCTTCCCCTTCAAGGGCGGGTTGTGACGCAATACCAGCGGAGGGACCGTGATCAAGGCGTGAGAGTGAAGCGAGGAGAACGAGGGAGTACACCACGAGCCTTGGGAACATAGTTGCATCCGGTAATAAAATTCGAAGAACGGGTGAGGAAGGCGCCGTGTTTCCATTGCAGTATACATGAAGCGAAGCTGATTTTCAAGGGATGGACAGCATCAGAAGGGAAACTCTTCCAAGGGAGCCGGTTGTGCTTCGATCTGCTGCTCTGGCGGCTTTTTGGCTAGGGCGTGGACACTTTGTGCTTCAACGATGATTGCCCTGAAGGGCCGGGTGGGACAGGCGTGTTCGCAGGCTCCGCAGCCAATGCAGAACTCCGATCGTACTTCAGGGATTACGAGCTTTTCCTTGAAGGAGACCATCGTGACCGCCTTCGTCGGGCAATGCTCGGAGCACGCCCCACAGTCTGTTCCTTCAGTATAGACAACGCAGTTCTCTTTCGTGAACTTCGCCACACCGATCTGGGTGAGCTTCTTTTGATCCTGCGGAAGCGGAAGAATCGCTCCGCTGGGGCAGACCTCTCCACAACGCGTGCAATCAAAATTGCAATAGGCTGAACGGTAGTCCATCCTCGGCTGGAGAATGCCGACCACACCGTATTCCAGAAATGACGGCTGGAGGACATGGCTCGGGCACGCGCTCACACAGAGATGACATGCAGTACATCGCGAATTAAACCGCGCTATCCCTCTGGAGCCGGGAGGAGTCACCGCATGCTGGCTTCCCGTGGGGATTGTCGTGGGCTTCTTCACGATGACGATTTTCCCTGCAGCATGGGCAACGGCTGCGGGGATTGCTGCAAGAATCGCTATGGCGCCAGCTGCGTTTCCAACAAAGCGGCGCCGGCTTGGATTGACTTTGGGAACGGAATTCGAAATTGTCCACGGGGTTTTGAATTCCATATCGCCGCGCGGACAGATATCGAAACAGTTGAAACATACCACACACCGATCGAAATCCACCGTTCGCGCCTTGGCATCTATGCACCCGCCTTTGCACACATGCTCGCAAAGACTGCACCCCTTGCAGTCCCCTTTGTTGATTGCCACCTTCATCAATGAAAAGCGGGATACAAGTCCCAGCAACGCCCCGACGGGACAGAGAAGATTGCAGTACAGGCGGCCGCGTGTAAATGACAGCCAGGCAATAAGACCGAAAAACGCGGCGGCCNNCCGGGCGAAGTTTGGTCTGCCGGGTAGACTGCGTAAATATGGAATTTGCCAAGAACTCCCGAGAGAAGATTGTTTCCCGCAACCACCACTGGTCTCAACAGAATACTGAAGAGACGGCCAGTGTTGCTGAAAGGATCCAACAATGTCACTAAAACCGTTACCCCTCCCACAAAGGCCGCAACCGTGAGGACAAGAAGTCCAAACCGGACAAGATCATATCTCTTTGCTCTTTTCAATACCCTCTTGCGATTCAACTTGCGCGAAACAAAGGTGAACACGTCCTGGAGCGTTCCCAAAGGACAGATGGAAGAGCAATATACCCGTCCAAAGATGATCGTCACCACGAGGACTATTGCAAACCCAGCGGTCAGTATTCCGGCAACACTAAGGAATTTTATCAACGAGGGAAGGAACTGCAGATACGTGACACCATTCATGAATTGCGGCGTCACCACACCGATAAAATCCAGAAAAAGAAGGGCAGTCACTACAAAGAACAACAACGATACTCCCACCCTTACAGGCTTAAGGTACTTCACTGCTTTACCTCCGCAACCGCGTCGCCGCTACATTTTTATTCTCTTAATCGAAACTTTTTCCAGATTCATTTTGCCGAGGCCGAGATCAGCCGCGTTGTTGATATAGGGAATATCGGCAGGTTCGGTACCGAACAACTTGGCAGCCGCTGCATCGGCGGCAACGCAGTCGGTGGAGACGATCTGAGCCTTCATCGCAACCACATCGGCCCGGGAGACTCCTCGGGGCCCGNNTGTTCAACACATTGTAGGCATCAACAATGATGAGGTTTGGTTTGCGGTACGAGGAAAAATCGGCTATGCACTGATGCAGATCATTTTCATGCCAGTAGCCCCTGTCCCACACAACGCCCATCAGGTTTTTCATTCCGACGGTCAGCTTTGACGAGGTGTGGTGTTTGAGCACAGGGACATTGATGAAGACATCCGACTGGAGCAGAAGCTCGTGCACTTTTGCCTTTGTCAACCGCTTCCCTCTGGGAACTTCCACTTCCTGATAATTTCCTTCGCTCGCGCCGGAGACTATTTTGCCACCCGCATCCGCAACGGCTTTTTCTATGCCGCTGTCCTTATAGGCGCGGTTCCAGTTGTCGCAGGTATGGTCGAACACGACCACTTCCTTGGCTCCGGCATTGTAACAGTGTTCAATGACGCGACGCACCAGCAGAGGATGGGTATTGGCAGCCCGTTCGGGCTCGACGTCCCACCCGATGTTCGGCTTTACAAGGACGCGCTGGCCCTTCTTCACAAAAACTCCCATCCCGCCAAACGACTCGATCGCCTGATCGAACATCGCTCCCGGTTCGCCCCCTCGAACAGCCACGAGGTCATATGTCGGTGGGCCATCGGAGAGCTGACCGGCAAGCAAACGACCTGCCCCACCCAATGCGTATGCTGCCACGCCTCCGGCAATGCCCTTGAAAATGAAATCCCTTCTGTCCATACACTCCTCGCACAGTTTAGGATCGTCGTCCCCCAGGGGATGCTCTCCAATTCCCACTCTCATCCAATTTGGGGGAGTACAAAAAGACGACTTTGGTAAAGAACGGAATAACTGAAATCTGAGCTGCGAAAACTCTATTAAAATACGATATTTTGGCGGATAATCAAAATCTCACAGGGCCAATCGTCGTGCAAGGTGTATTTACGACAGGAAGGACTAGTGTTTGGGGGGCCTTTTCGAATCCAGGGTTTATACGGACTGGCTTACGCCATGCTTTTCAGAGAGATAATACACGTCCTCTTCGCGCACCTGGCTGTCGAAAATTTCTTCATTGTGTGATATTACCAGGATGGCGTTGCCCCGGCGCAGCCGTTGGCGCAGCATGAGAAGGACTCGGGTCGTACTGTCGAAATCCAACCCATTCAAGGGTTCGTCAAGAATGATAAGCTGGGTCTCAAGAAAGAGACCCCGGAGGAGATTAAGTTTCTGTTTTTGTCCACCACTCAGGCGTGCCACCTCATGGTCGAGGATCTCGCGGGCGACNNCTCTTCGAGGGTATGAAGTATTCTTTCACGAACTACCGGTCCCTTTGAAGGGAGTCCCCTGAATGTATCGCGCACTGTTGATCGGGGATTCAGCGCCTCGTCGGCATGCTGGAAGACCATGGTCATGGTGCGTCCCCAGACGTTGCGCCGCCAGAATGCTTCGCTGGTTTGCTCGTTGATGGAATCGCGCCCCAGATTCATTCGGAAATATTCCCCTCGCAACAATCCCATCATCAACTTCACGAGAGTCGTTTTCCCGGTACCGCTGGGTGCCTTCAGGTACGTCATCCGCCCTGGAAGGAGCCACATTGGCAGAGGAATCTTTGCTTCGCGATCGCCCGTTATCATTAGGTTCCGACCAAAAACCTTTATATCGCTCTCCACAAACCCGACGGGATGTTTCGGATCTCCGCCGGCATATCCCGGTGTCTGCTGTGACCCAATCCATTCCAGATATCGTTCAGGGNNGGCGAAACTCCTTTTGGACAAGAGATCCATGTTCCAGCACAAGCTCATTGAAGAGAATATCGTCGGCGAGATCGGGATGATTTCTTCTGATCATGCTGATCATGGAATAATCATGACTGATCACAACGGCAGAATAGGCTGTCCGGCGGAATCTGTCGAGGAGCATCCCAAGGATAAGATCGCGGAAGTTGTTGTCAAGACTGCCGGTGGGTTCATCGAAGAGAAACAGTGCGGGTCGATCAGTTTGGCGACTCGCAAGAAACCTGTCAAGTTTCTTGAACGCCATCGCCAAAAGAACCCGTTGTTTTTCGCCGCCGCTCGGACGGTATGGCTTAGGATAGATCTCCAGCAATTTCTCCGCCTGGGCAGATCCGTGGCTCGACCAGAGTTCGCCAAGGATCTGTGCTTCGCCAGGGGCATTGTAGAGAGTCCCTTCACGCAACTGTTGTCCGATGGTCAAGAGGGGATGAAGATGCGTCGAGGGTTCTTGAAAGACAAAGAACCCGTTCGATTGGATCTCACGCACCCACGATGTTGACCGGTACATCGGAGCATCAAGTCCGTTGACGCTGACAGTAAACTCATCTGGATCCAACAATCCATAGACCGCCCGATTGAGCAAGGACTTGCCAATGCCCGACTCGCCGAAGAGCATCATGATTTTACGATCAGGGATCCTGTATTCATCGATGTCGACGAGTGTTCTCCCGCCGGTGCTGACACGAACCGAGAACCGGAGCTCTGGACGGGCATTCACAGGCGGTACCTTTGCACGAATCCGTCGGTCACTTTGTGCATGCAGAGCAGCGTAAAGGTGATGGCAAATGCCACACTGATTCCCTGGAGGTGCTGGAAAAACAGTTGTCCGATGTATGCCGGATTGGCCAGGACTGTTCCAATTGCAAGGATGTCCTGTTTGCTGTCAAGTGTCGCAAGAAGCCCGCCGAGTGTCACGGGAAAATTCGTGGAGCTGACTTCAGTTGACAATCCGACTGAGAGGATGAAGTCGATGCTGCACTGGAGGAATACCGCGACGCCGAAGATGCGCAGCATGNNCTGATTCCGCAACAGAGCATTGCGGGGTAGAAATCAAGCGCCGCGAATTGCGCAATCCTGTCACGGACGAGATCTGTGATTTCCTGAAACACGAAGACCGTCACCGTGACAGACACCCAGAAGAGGAGCACAGACTTGTCAACCAGGATTTCGTGCTCGATGAGAACCGTCAGGATTACATAGCCTGCAAGAACGCCGACAATTTGCGGGACTGAGCGAATCACGTCGAGCAGGAACGTGAGAACAAGGTGAGGGCCCTTCCGTCCGCGTCGTTCAAGCAAATACAGTCCAATACCGGAACCCCATCCGAGCACAAGGGACATAAGGACGACCAAAAGACCCGCGACAAGTGTATTTCCAAGGGCAAAGAGGAAACGCGACAGGGCTGGCGCATTCAAGAACGCCAGGTCCCATCCCAACAAAACCGCCATCCCGATTCCCCACAAGGCCAGCCACGTCACATCCTGACGTCTTCGAAGAAGCTGCCAGGCCGATCTCAACCCAGGATGCACGTCACTCAGCATTCGCATACCTCTGGGTTTCCCGTGAGACCTGCATATCGACGAGAACTTCAGTCACCTTCACCAGAAGAAAGACGGCAAAGAGAATTGTCACGACAATGTCGTACCGCCGATACAGCAGGTTTCTCAGCAATTCGTATCCAAGGTGTCCCTGGATATTCAATGCCATCTCGATGATGATCAGGCCAGTGATGAGAAACGACGCATGCTCTTTCAACGATGGGAGGTAGTGATACCGGGCCTTGAGATAAATATGCTCGAACACATGCCCCTGAGCCGCATGGAGAGGCGCCCAAAGAACCTTCCAGGGAATTCCGTCCGTTGTCCCCCACGACCAATCGTTCGCCAGATTCTTGACGAGGGCTGTGTCCACATATCCCTTCCTGCTCTCAGCGACCAAAAGCGCTTGGAAGCGGGTGGCATAGCTGACAAGAACCCCATTGGTGAGCACCGCGAGAAGAACAAGGAACAGCAGTGAGTTGGTGTCCATGTCGCCTTTGAGTGCATATGCCACCACATAGGCGGGCGAGAAGAGGACAGCCGAGGCCACAATCGAGCCAAGCCTCCCAAGGACTTTGAATCCAATGTCTGCGACAATTCTCAGCCGACTCTTCCCCCCGTTTTGTTGGGCGGATACCCTGCCTGCCAATTGCTTCCCGCGAACAAAGCGGTAGATCGCAAGCCCTCTGCCGGCTGCAGCGGTAAGAGCCATCGCCACGACGTAAACAACAACGAATTCGAAACACATTTCGAGAAGCCGGAACATGTCATCCCAGGAAAGTTCGTGTTTTCCGCCGGCTTTATACTCAAAGCTTGTCAGCTTCTCCGCCCGATAAGAATCGAGCGCCCAGAGCAGCGAATCGGCCTTTCGTTCATCTCCAGAGAAAAATGTCTTCGCCGTCTCACGGAAGATCTCTCTATGATAGGAGTTTGAGTAGTCGACTGAGTCAAGCGTGAGGAACGGAGCCATTGTCTCACCCCGCTGGCTACGCAGGTCGGCCTGTCGATCGTTGTACCACCAGAGTGCTGCCAGGAACAGGACACCGACAAGCAGCAGACTCAACCCATGTTCAAGGAATCGCGGTGTCATGGCAGGTGGACGATAATCCTTCCCTNNTTGGTTTCTACGTGGCAGCCGCTGCCGATGAGGGAGTTTTCCAGATCTTTTGCGAGGTAATTGATGCTGCGGGTGTATTGCTGGCTGGAACCATGAAAGGTGCAGACGAGAGAACGTGAAAGCGCACGGAGCGACCAGGAAGGCGGGGAGAGCGAGAGTCCGGTTTCACGATCAAAAGAGGAATACAATTGGCGGAGAACGGTATTTGTTTCCTCTATCTTCCTCGATATTTCCGGTTCGATACGGGACACGTCACGAGGAAGACGAACGTCCGGAGTATGGTAGATTGACCACGAACCCCCGTTCCTGCTGACCCATCCAGACTCCTCTTCGTGAAGCAGCCGAACATATGCGTGGCCGTTCGACTCAAAAAGTCGTTCCATAAGTGTCCCAGGAGAAAGGGACTGCGCACTTGCTCCAGGAATCTCCAGCGTTACTCCATCCTTGTTCACGGCGAGCGTATCTTTCAGGACTTCGACGCCGTTCAGGATTTTGACAGAGCCTGCTTGGCGGGCACAGGCAAGGACACCCGGTTTCTCAAGGATGAGGTAATACACATGGTCTTCGACGAGGACCTGCATGGCAGTCGAGAACCCGTCTGACATGAGTTCACGTTGGTTCACGATAACCATGGGTTCGAAGGGATGAAGTCGGGTTCGATCCTCCGTTGTCGCCGTTTGCTGGTATCGGTTGTACACCGTCAGCATTTCCGGTTTCTCAACGATAAGGACGTCGGCAGTTCGTGGCATTGCGGCAGCGCGCGATTCGGCAGAGCCGCCCAATACCACCCAAAGGCCCATCATACAACGATATCCCAGTTTTCTCATCCTTCCCCGTCCCTGCCTGTTCTGCCGTCCGGAGATGTCATGACGGGCAAGCTTCGACAGCATGGAGCAAATCCCGCGTCGCGGCTCACCCTCGCACGCATGCTATTTTGTCGACTCCCGCCATTTCTTGACAGTCGAAAGCTGCGAAGCAACTCCATACAAGTCGATTGTCGAGGCATCAAATTGCGTGCTGAAGTAGGCCAGCGATGGCATTGAAAATAACCAGGCACCGAGACACATTTGGTGCTCCAGATCATCGATGCGCCGGGCGTATTCCTGCTTGTCACCTATCTGATGCGTCGACATGAAGCCATAGAGATACTGCAGAAACGATGCAATATCGGCGGCTTCCGGCGAGTTCCTTGCTGCGTCGAGACGGAAGAAATTCCGATCGGAACGGAATGACATCGGATCGGCCGTCAATCCTCCATGCCCATCAGGGACAGTTTGCAGATTGATCCTGTATGTTTCAAGATTTGGATCGCGGAGAAATACCGTGTACAGGTCGAACAGGAAGTTGCTGCGATACCCGCTGATTGCAACAAGCACGGCATCGTAGTTGCCCCGTTGCAGTTCGTCATTGGATACGGCGGTGACCCGCACTTTCCCTCTGGTCACAGTGGGATCATTGAGAATGTCGATCAATTCGCTGTACTCTTCCCGGAATCCCGAATTCACGCTTGCCTGGATTCTGACAGTGTCGGGGAGAATCGAAAGATCAGGAGGTGCAGTGTCGACCAACGGCGTGACAATACTGTCCTCAACGTAATACGTGCTTGAGGGGAACACACTCCGGTTGAGATAGTCGGCATAGTTGTCGCGGTTCCCCTTGTAGTCCACGACGTGTCTTGCCTGCTGCGTACCTACCTTGAAGAACCGGTTGAGGATAAGCCTGTTGTTGATCAGCCGTCGGAGCTCAATCCGCTGCGGCCGATTGAGCTTCGCAGTATTAAAGAACAGGGCAAAGAACGTATTGCTGATATTTGACTTGACGAAGAACCGGGATGTGTCTTCAAGAATCGGCGAAAGAGAACCGAACGGCGAATCGAGCAGCCNNTCAATTCGGTTGTGTACGTGCTGTTGTCAATAAACGGGGCGAGGATGAGGTTGGGAATGATTGTCCCGGCATCCGGCATCCGGTAGTAATTGGACACCCCAGCCTTCGGTGGAAGCGCCAGGTACGATGCGGTTCCGACTTTGTAATTCTCCGCATTCATTGGAGAGCCATCAGGGAGGATTTTGAACGACAATACCTCTTTGATGTCCGATTCCTTCCAGATTCGATCGCCACGGAATTGAAACCGGATCGTGCCTTCAAGATCCGGACCTTCGAACCCCCAATTGGCAAGCGCCTGGGATATCAAGATGTAATCCGGAGACAGACTGCCCAACTGCAGGATGCGTTTGAGCGTAAAATTTAAATCGGCGGGAGCAAACAGATGATCCGGTCCTTTCGCGATCGTGAACTTGTCGTCCTTAACCGTCACCAGCCACGAATCGTGCCAGCGCCGCGCAGTCTTCAGCTTGATGCTGACGANNGCGAACTGACCCAGCCCGTCTTCATAGACAATGCCGCTGGGTCCTGCAACCAGGTTAAAGAGCCCGTCAAATTCCACTTCGTCCAACTTGTCAGACAACGAGTTTGTGCTTGGAAGATGAGGATCGACAACAGGTTTTTGGTGCGATATATAGGGAATGACAATTTCCCCCGAATGATCGGGACGCATAAAGATGTAAATGAGCACAGCAGCAATCACGACAAGTGCCGCTCCACCTGCGATCCAAGGCCATCGCTTCGGCCTTTCATGAATAGGCCGATGGTACCCTTCGTCTTCGATAGGCCGCGAGGAGACTATTTTCCCGGGACGCCGTGCCGAGGAGGGACGCTCTGAAGCAGCT
>PMNP01000208.1 GCA_003161755.1 Ignavibacteriota bacterium
GCAGCCGCCCATGCTGAGCCTCCCAGCTCATCGGGGTCGACGCCGAGCTCATCGCGCACAAGGGCGTCGAGCGCAGTCTCTTTGTTGCTCATGATCTGTTGAGCCATTCGCCGGGCTTCATGTTCTTCCAATCCCCTGGCCTGATAAATCAACCGAAGTTCTTCAATCTCTTCATCGGGGACTTGTTCAATTTCTTCACGCTCGGTCTCAATCTGTTTCTGATAAAGTTCGCGCGAGCTTGTCACCCAAATCCACTCGCCGAGGGCCATTGATGATGCGCCCGCCAGGAGTCCCGCAATTCCGGTCACCAGAATGTTGTGTCCCGACATGTTTGCGCCCGCAACACCCATGACGAGGCTCAGGTTTGAGAGCAGGCCGTCAATTGCGCCCAGCACTGCGGCCCGCAGCGCGTTTCCTCCTGCCGACCGGTGGCGGCCTTCGAGCTGAGCCAGCGCGCTCCCCTCCATGCCGGTGGATTTTCCTCCGATCTGACGGAAGAACAGTGCATGCGATCGTTCTGAAGGCGCCAGTGCCGCACTGTCTTCGTGTTGATCGTAGTTTGCCGCGGCCCCGGACTCTGTGGCACTCAGCGACGGGAGGATCATGGCAACACCAAACCGCCGCGCGATCCACCCCAGGATTTTTGTTCGCACGGCAGGCCGGAACGCAGGAACCACTGCGCCTGCTGCCCTTAATTTTCCAGCGAACATCTCGGCATGACGATCCTCGGTCTCTGCTAGGTAGCGGTACACGGAGGCGATCTTTGGATCCGTTTCCGCAACGGCCATCTCCCGATAGAGGGATGCGCTGTTGCGCTCTTCCCGAAGCGCAGAGCGATATCGCTTGATGTCGTTTGGAGTCGCCATGCATTGCTCTGGAAAATCAGTCGACGTTCACCCCACAAACACACAGACAAACACCCGTCGGAATGACAAGCATTTGTCTGTGCTGTACTCTGCCTTACTCACACTGCATCAGTTTAAAGTGCTGCGCGGACGATCTCGAGCTGTCCGGCCGATCCGAGCTTCTTCGACTTGTCGACGATGAACTTCGCGTATTCATCCATGAACACGGTCCCGTGCTTGCGGAAGTCGAAATCCTCCGGATGGTCGCGGAAGTATTCGCGATGTACGCGAGTCCACACCAGGCGGCCATCGGTATCGATGTTCACCTTAGTGACGCCAAGCTTGGCCGCACGCTGGAACTGGTTGTCATCCACGCCCTTGGCATTGGAATTCAACTTGCCGCCTGCTGCGTTGATTCTCCTGACCTCTTCGGCAGGGACCGAGCTCGATCCGTGCATGACGAGGGGAAATCCCGGGAGCAGTTTTTGGATAGCTTCGATGCGGTCAAAATGAAGACCCTGCGCCGCAGTGAATTTGTACGCGCCGTGACTGGTGCCGATGGCGACGGCAAGACTGTCGCATCCCGACTCCTTCACGAATTCCTTCGCTTCCGCAGGATCGGTAAGCATGGCATTTTTTTCGTCGAGCTTAATGTCTTCTTCCACGCCACCGAGCATTCCAAGCTCTGCTTCCACGGAGAGACCTTTGGCATGCGCCTTTTCCACGACACGTTTCGTCACCGCGACGTTTTCCGCGAAGGGATGGTGTGATGCATCAATCATGACAGAGGAATAAAATCCGGAATTGATGCAATCATAGCATGTGGCTTCGTCTCCATGGTCAAGATGGACAGCGAAGATGACCTTGGGGTACATTTTCTCGGCTCCGCGAATGATCGACTCGATCATGGGAGTGCCGATGTACTTGCGTGCTCCCTTGGAGATCTGTACGATAAAGGGTGCCTGTGCATCCGTGTGTCCGCGGAACAGACCCACGGCCTGCTCTGCATTATTGATGTTGTATGCGCCAACGGCATAGCGGCCATAGGCCAGGCGGAAAAGCTGAGATGTAGTGACAATCATATGTAAGCCATTTAAAAATGAAGGGTTTAGAGGATTTAGGCATCTGGAATACCACCAAACAACCCTTAACGTACGCTGATTTGTCCCGAGATGCAATAGCAGCATGCGCTGCGCCGTCTTTGTGTTTCTCGGTCGCCCTGACTATCTTCTGGCATGCACCTCCGGCATCAACACCTCCTTCTTCTGGCGTGCATTCTCCTTGTGCCGCTCAAAATCTCCGCCCAAACGGCTGTACGCGAATTTGACTACCTCTCTATTGAGGAGGGGCTCTCCCAAAGCTCTGTCCATTGCATCGCCCAGGACAGGCAGGGATACATGTGGTTCGGAACGGAAGACGGCCTGAACCGCTATGACGGATACCGGTTTACAGCGTATCGTCGAGACCCGGGCGATTCCACATCGCTCGGAGAGAATTATATTGCTTCACTGTTCCTCGACAAAAGGGGAGTGCTTTGGGTCGGCACAAAAGATGGGCTGAACGCATGGGACGAGGGGAGTCAATCCTTTCACCACGCCTTGGTAGGAAGAGAATGTCTGATCATCCGTGAAGATGCTTCCGGACTTCTCTGGATCGGCACCGACAGCGGTCTCGTACGATTCGATCCTCAGCGATGGACATCTGAGTCTGTTTCCCTTGGAACGCCTGGCGAAAACCTTCTGAGCGCGCGCATCACAGCGCTTCTCATTGACTCCGGGGGTGTTTTTTGGATCGGCAGGCAGGCAACTGGCACCCTCACAAGGCTGGACGTTGCCACAGGGCAATCCCGCACTGTGTCCACTCCAGGAAATCACGACATCTGGTCCATTAGCGAGGAAGCGAACGGCGATCTTCTTCTTGGCACGTATGACTCGGGAATCTACCGGTATGACCGGGCAGCAAACAAGGTCGTCCCTAACAGTATCGTCATACCAGGGAAAAGAGGAACAAAAGGAGTTTGGTCGATGTGCAGTGAGCCCGATGGCGGACTCTGGCTTGGGAGCGTTGGTTCAGGATTGTTCCACCTGTCGAAAGACCGGAGTCGTATGGATCGCTACCCGGTGCGAGACGATTACGTGCTCTCGCTGTTTGAGGATCACTCCGGTCTGCTCTGGATAGGCACCGGCAAGGGCATTAACAAGTGGGTGAAGAAGCGAAAGCAGTTCAACATCATCCCCAACCAACTGCAAGGGCGGGTTCGTGACTTCGAAGTCTGGTCGTTCTCCAATGCAGGTGGCGACTCTCTCTGGATTGGCGCCAATAATGGACTTTACTTGATTGACAGCCGCGGCAACACTGTGAACGGCGGTCCCACGTTGGATTGCATCGGGCAGGCAGTTCTTCGTGATCCCTCCGGATGTCTTTGGGTGGGAACACTGGACAAGGGGATCCTGGAGTGGGATCCGCGGAGCNNTGCGATCCGCGGAGCAGGAGAGCGAAGTCGTTCCGCACAGAACCGGATAATCCCCGCTCAATCCCCGCTGATGACGTCCGAGCTTTGGCGAGAGACTCAGCCGGAGCACTGTGGCTGGGGACAGCCGGTGGTCTTTGCCGGTATGATGTTCAATCCCAGTCGTTTGATCGGCTCGCCGAAGACTCCGCCTGTCCCCCAGGACTGAAGAACGAGCAAATCAATTGCCTCACAGTTGATCCTCAAGGGGCGTTCTGGATCGGCGCCCGTAACGGACTCTGGTATATTGACAGGCATGCTGGAACATCCCGCAGGTATACCCACGATCCGGGGAATCCGGAAACACTCAGCGACAACCGCGTGCAATCCATGCTTGCGATCAGCCCGGATCTCCTCTGGGTGGGGACGTACGGTGGACTTGACCGGTTGGACGTTCGCCATGGGACAGTGACACGCTTTTCGCATGTGCAGGGGCTCCCCAACGACGTGGTCTACGGCGTNNGACCAGGGCTATCTTTGGTTGAGCACAAACAAAGGGCTGTCGAAATTTGATCCGGCAAAAAAGTCGTTCCGCAACTATGACATAAGCGACGGACTACAAAGCGACGAATTCAACCATGGAGCATTCTACAAGGATGACAAGGGGAGGATGTTTTTCGGAGGAGTCAACGGGTTCAATGCGTTCGAACCACGTGAAATTACCGACAACCATATCCCTCCGCCAGTGGTGTTTACCGATTTGAGAGTCTTTGACAAATCGATGAACCTCGCAAAGCGGATTTCCGAGGTCGGCGTTGTCGAATTGCAGTATTCCCAGAACTACTTCTCCGTTGAGTTTGCGGCGCTCGATTTCTCCTGTCCCGCCAAGAATCGCTACGCTTATATGTTGGAGGGATTTGATAAGGACTGGATTTCCTGCGGTACCCGTCGCTATGCCGCATACACGAACCTTGATGGCGGCACCTATGTCTTTCATGTTCGCGGGAGCAATAGCGATGGGACATGGAACACTGCGGGGGCGTCGTTTACGATTCGTGTCATCCCGCCTTTCTGGAGAACGTGGTGGTTCTACGTGGCGACCACAATCGTCGTCATTTCCGGAATTGCAGGTTTTGTCTCCTGGAGATTTGTTCTGTTGAGAAGGAAAGCGCTTGCCCAGCAGGAAATGTCGCGGCAGATCCTCGAATCAGAAGAAAATGAACGTAAAAGAATCGGCGTCAACCTGCACGACAGCCTCGGCCAGAATCTGTTGATCATCAAGAACCTTGCGGCGATGGGGTTGGCGGCAGCGCAGGAACGCCGCCCTGCCGATGAATCATTGAACGAAATCTCAACCCTGGCCTCAGGCGCGCTCGCCGAGGTTCGTGAAATTTCCTACAATCTTCGACCGTACCAGATCGACAGGCTGGGTCTCACCGGGGCATTGCGGTCAATCATGTCCCGCGTTGCTGCATCATCTCAAATTGCATTTGCCGTGGATATGGATAATGTCGACAGCCTTCTTCCGAAGCCGCTTGAAATCAATGCCTTTCGGATTGTGCAGGAGGCCATCAACAACATCGTGAAACACTCGCAGGCAACGGAAGCTTCCGTGATCGTCAAACGCACGGAAAACTCCGTCACATTTACCGTCAGCGACAATGGCAAAGGCTTTGACTCCGACCATCAGGGGTTTGGCCTGACCAGCATGGCTGAGCGGGCGCGCATTCTCGGCGGGTCGCTGATCGTTCGATCGCATCCGGGAGGAGGGACGCGACTCGAAGTCACCGTTCCGATTGGAAGGCAATCATCATGACCAAAGCTCTCACCCTCATCATCGTCGATGATCATCCGGTGTTTAGAAGCGGCTTGTGCCACATCATCGGAGCAAAGCCGGAATACAGGCTTGTTGGAGAGGCGGCCAACGGAGAGGCTGCCCTGGCCCTGATTGAAGAGAAGCAACCTGATATCGCGCTTCTCGATATCGAAATGCCGTTGAAGAATGGATTGGAGGTGGCGAAAGAGGTTCTCAAGAAGGAACTTCCCACCCGACTCGTGGTACTGACCATGTACGCCGACGAACAGATCTTCAATGAGGCAATGGATTTGGGAGTGGCGGGATATGTGCTCAAGGAGAACGCGGTCAGCGACGTCATGAATTGTCTGAAGGNNGCTCGGGATATCTGGTGGAACGCTCGAAGCGGAGACAGACCGTTCTTGCCGCGTTGCCCGCACTGGAGACATTGACGCCCGCCGAATGGCGTATCCTCAGGTTCGTTGCAGGGAACAAAACGAGCAAAGAGATCGCCAGCGATCTTTCCATCAGCTACAAAACCGTGGAGAATCACCGGGCGAACATCGCCGAGAAGCTCCATCTTCACGGGAACAACGCGCTGCTCCGGTTCGCGCTGGAAAAAAAGTCATTGTTGCAGTAGAATGCCATGATAGGGCGCAGCAGTGATATTGGAGGATATTCTCATGTCAACAAGATCCTACGCCATTCTCGCAACGATCATGGCACTCGCAACCGCGAAATCGCAATCCAGTAATTCGAGCTCCTCCGATACCTTGGTTGATGTCTTTCCTCTTCGTCCTGGGAGTACTCAGACGTACGTGTTTAGCGACGGCGGCGCAGGTGGTGATGAGATGACCGGAAGTTCTTTTGGCGATACCGGACGAGTACAGTATCGAATAATCGACTCGACGAGTGCAAACGATTCAACGATTGCATGGAACATCCTTGAGATTCACGACTATCAACATAGGGGGGGGACCTATGGAGCATACTCTTTCGTGGACACGAACTATCACCTGTCGGATACCTCCCACCTCGCATTATATGAGAAGAGGCTGGGAAGACATGAGCTAGCGTGCTCTGGCGTCATTTGGTCATTTCCTCTTATTCATTACCCAGAACACTCAAGTGTGTCAGTGTTCAGATATGCAGCTTTAACCGATTCCACAATGGTCTCCAAGTGGCAAAACACGCGTGCTTACGGCGGGGGCACCGACTCGCTGTATTTTTCAATGACGGCGGGTCTTTACAGACGCAATCTTAGCGCAGCCTGGACGAGCGGCTATTTGTGGGGGAGAGACAATCTGACAGTGCAGGAGGAATTTTACCCATTGGCTGTTTTTGCAGAGCAAGCACCTAAACTTAAGTATTTGCAACTCGACCAGAACTTCCCAAACCCGTTCAATCCAAACACGACAATTGTATTCCATCTTGCCAAGGAATCGTATGTCTCACTGAAAGTGTTTAGCATGCTAGGACAGGAGATTGAAACTTTGGCCGAAGGCTCCATGAGATCGGGGCAACATACAGTTCAATGGAATGCCTCGAGTCGACCAAGCGGCGTCTATTTCTACAGGCTGCGCACAAAGGATTTTTCCGAAACAAAGCGGCTGTTGCTTTTAAAATGACGCGCCTTAGCCAGCTGTGCGACCACAACGCCGACGAGGTCGTAAACTCCCCTCCGCGACTCTTGGTTGGGGATGGAGGCGCGGCGGTTAGGGCTTAGCGCATCTTGTAATGATAAAAGTTATCTGCAATCTCATTACGACAGATCACATAATCATTAGTGCAGACGAAGAAGGGGGATGCGATGACGACAAGGGATCTGCTTGAGACTTACTACAAGGGTCTTGCAAAGAAAGAAGGATGGGAATCTGTTGTTGCCGACGATTTTAAATTTATCGGCGGTGACATGACCAAGACAACACCAATTGTTGGCAAACAAGCGTACATCCAGGTCATCAACAGATTCAGCAAATGGTTTGNNGATATGCGAGCCAAAGCTATGATCATCTCAGATGATCAAGCGTTCGTCCTGGCAAACTATGACTGCACGTTTCCCAGTGGCAAGAGTATCAATGCAAATGTTGCTGAACTCTGGAAAGTGAAAAACGGAAAACTCGATACCCTTACCATTTTCTTTGATACTGCACATTTCGATGCTTTTCTCAAAGGATAACACCAAAAAGAAGGCTATGCTAGCCCTGGCCGGTCGCTCAACCTGACGTTGCAACCACACTTCGCACCTGCGTATTTCGAGCATTCAGATGGCTTCAACAAATCCTAAGAACAGGGTACCATTGCTGCTGGCAGCGGGATTTGTCGCCGGAGTGGTTATCGCCGGAGTCGATAATTTTGCATTTGAAGGGGAAGTCAGTCCGATTGTCATCGTGGCGTTGCTCTTTGTGTTCACAGCCGCTGCCGGGTGGATCTGTATTTGGCGTGGAGCTCTTGTCTCCATCATGGCATGGATCTGTATTCCCTTGTCGCACGTCGTCAAACGTGTTCTGGATATGCCGGACACGCTGCATCCGAATACATACTCTTCAATCTTGATGCTCGCTGCATTCACGTTCGTCATTGCGGCCATCGGTACCGGATTGGGAGTGGTGGTCCAAAAACTCACAAGGGAATCATCAAAGGACAGTTCGTAATGCCCCAGATCCCGTAAGCTCGTGATGTCGAATTGGCCGATGACACATGCCGCTCCTGGGGGAGATTTTGGGGGAATGGTTTTGCCAGCCTGGATGTTCTCGGTATAGGTGTAGACCCCTAGAAGGAATCAGTTGTCTTCACCTATTCCCCTCCTACTTCCTTTTCGGTAGCATACTTCACAATAATAGAACTGCTTCCGAATTGCAGCGGCCCATGAAAATCCTTATTGTAGATGACAATGCAAGCATGCGAAGACTTATCAAAACGGTCCTTTCGGACTTCCATGCCGAATTTGTCGAATGCGCGGATGGGGGGAAGGCGCTGGAAAACTATCGTCTGAATAAGCCGGATATCGTTCTGATGGACATTATGATGCCGGAGGTCGACGGGTTGGAAGCGACACGCCGCATACGGGCAGCGTTTCCGGATGCAAGGGTGGTTGTGGTGACGTACTATGACGATCCTGATCTGCGCAAGGCAGCAACCAGCGTCGGCGCAGCGGGCTATGTGCTGAAGGAGGATCTTTCTCAGCTCCGCGCGTTTTGTGTCCAGTAATTCCACGGGTCGGGATTTGATGAGTCTTAGCAAGAATTTCGAACTGAATTCCCTGTCATTTCATTATGTGGAGGTGTCGCATGCGAATGTTTACAGTTGTTGCAACTGCAGCAGCCATTGTGGTGCTCACATCGAGCGCCCTCGCCCAGCTTGTAAATACTGGATTTGAAGATT
>PMNP01000170.1 GCA_003161755.1 Ignavibacteriota bacterium
CCAATGAGCGTGCGAACAAGTATTATCGGGAGTATGTCAGGACCCTTGTTCAGCGAAGGAACACTGTCAACGGGTTGCTCTATCGCGACGACCCGACCATCATGACCTGGGAATTGGCGAACGAACCTCGTCCGGGGTTTGGCGGTCCGGATGAATCCCAGCACGAGGTGATATTTGATCAGTGGGTGGACGAAACCGCGAGGTACATTCATTCACTGGACCCGCACCATTTGGTGTGTACGGGAAGCGAAGGGACCATCGCCTTCGGATTTTCAACGGATCGTTTCCGTCGTTCTCATGACACGAAGGAAATCGATTATCTAACGTTTCATCTCTGGCCGAAGAACTGGGGATGGTTTAATCCGATGAACTACCGTGAAACTCTTCCGTCATCGGAAACCAAAGCGATGGGATACATTGCGGATAATCTCGGCGTTGCAAGAGCATTGCACAAGCCGATCGTCATGGAGGAATTCGGCCTTGCGCGTGACAGTGCGAAATGTCTGCCTGGCAGCCCGGCCACTGCACGTGATGAATACTATGCGCTTGTCCTGAACGCGCTCTACGACTCCTCGCGCGCGGGTTCACCCATGGTGGGATCGAATCTCTGGACTTGGGGAGGAGAGGCAACGCCGCTTCACGCGGACGATATGTGGAGAATCGGTGACACGTTTACCGGGGATCCGCCGCAAGAACCTCAAGGGTTCAACTCGATCTGCGTCGGCGACACTTCAACACTCCGGGTGATTCGCGCCCACGCTTCAGCAATGAACAGACTAGGACAACAAGATTCGCTTCCTGTTGTCCGATGATGCCCCCTCTACAGGCTGCTGCTGGGTGACTATTTTCCTGCCTTGAGTCGCACTTTCAACGCCCCCCCGGTATAGACGATCTCTTGGTCCGGGACCGAGGTGTTGTCCATTCCCGAACCGTGGCCTGGGCGGACCAGCACGATCTTGAATGTCCTTGCCCTGGGGGCGCCAGGGAATGTCCCCCTGCTTTTCTCGATGTCCAGAATCCTCGCCTTGTCATTCCAACGAAAACCGATCACTGTAGACGCGCCTTTCTCGTAACCATATCCATCTCCTTCGTCATCGTACAATTCAAAGTGCCCATCCATTCCCGGATAGATCCGAATTTCCGTCGGCCCCTTTGGACTTTCTGCCGCATACTGCACGTCCGGACCAAGCGGTACAATAGAGCCTGACGGGACAAAAAGCGGAATACGTGACAGAGGTGCGTCAACGAGGACTATACGCCCGCCTTGGAATTCTTCGCCGGTCCAAAAATCAAACCACCGAGATTTCCCCGGAAGGTAAACCTGGGTCTTTGAGCTATCGAAGACAATGGTCGACGGCCGTTCCCAGTTGATCTTGAGCAAAGCGGCATTCGGAGTGGATTGCGTATGGTGGATCTCAATGGGATACTCAATGCCCCCGTCAAGTTCCATGTCGGCCGACCACGTCCGTCGGATTCTCTTCTCAGGCTTGCTGATGAGAGTCGAATCGCCTATCCGCAGCGTGACCCCGCCATCTGTGATAATATGAAACGTGTACAATCCTTGTGCTTCAGTCTTGAGCATGCCCACAAGGGAAACACTGTAGGCAGTATCGAGGCCGTCCGGAAGGCAACCGGACCAGCCGATCTGGCTTGCGTCTGTTGTTCGTGTTTGGACAAGGTTCTTGAAATCTGTCCCGCGGTAGAACTTCATCTCAAGACCATGGTCCTTGCCATTTGCAGCATAGAAGTGCATGGGCGTTATGTCTTCACCTTTGTATTCCGGAGGATGGAGCATAGGGCGCAATACCGGACATACCATGATGGACGAGCCAAAGAAGTACTGATCCGCAATGCTGTGCGTCTTCCAATCATCCGGAAATGGCATCATCACCCCGCGCATAAACGAGAAATCATTCTGGGTTACCTGCCATGCCGTGGAATAGATATAGGGGAGAAGACGATAACGGAGCTGATCTGCCGCCACGAGCGCGTCATATGCCCAATCTCCCGGATCGCCGAATTGCCAGATTTCGCGAGGGATGTTCGTGCCATGCGATCGAAACATTGGGCAGAAGGCCCCGAATTGAAACCACCGGACATAGAGTTCCTTGTATGCCGGGTCGGTCAGTCCTTTTGGAAATCCGAATTCGGTGATGAATCCGCCGATGTCACTGTTCCAATAGGGAATGCCTGCCATGGAGAAGTTAATGCCTGATGCGACCTGAACCCTGAGGTCTTCCCAGCCTGCAAACGTATCCCCCGACCACGTGATCGCGCCGTACCGTTGTTGACCGGTGAACGCTGAACGGGTGAGAATAAGCACACGCTTTCGATCCGTCGCTTGCCGGTGGTGTTCGTACAATCCGCGCGAGGTCATGAGGGAATAGGTGTTCATGTATCGCGCAAAGCTTCCAAGATATGTCGCGCCGGCGTTCTCGATGGAGAGCGAGGTAATGTACCGGTCATCGCTGCAACGAAACTCCGGCTCTGTTGCATCCATCCAGTAGGCGTCAACCCCCGCATCAAACAACCCTCTCTTGATGAATTGCCAGTACACTTCGCGTGCCTCGGGATTGAAGGCATCATACACCTTGCCCGAATTCCAATGAGGAGGAGGAAAGAGAAAGCCCTTCGCTTCCATCGTGCGAAAGATCTCAGTCTTCGGGCCGAAGGCCGGCCAGATCGACACCATCAGATGGCCGTTCTCTGCGTGTATGGAATCGATCATTGCTGCCGGATGAGGATAGGCCGAGCTGTCCCATCTCATGCTGCTGAATTGGTCATTCCCTCCCCAGTAACTCCAATCCTGAACGATGTTGTCGATGGGGATTCGCCGCTGCCGGTATTCGCCGAGCACACCAATGAGTTCGCTGCCTGTCAAGTACCGCTCTTTGGATTGCCAATAGCCGTATGCCCACCTCCCCAAAAGAGGAGCTTTGCCTGTCAGATGTCTGTAGCCCGCGACAGCTTGATCCATCGATGGACCAAGAACGACAAAATAGTCGACTGCGTCAGCAATATCAGAAGAGAAGAATGTTTCACCATGCGCGTCGCAGAAACGCGAACTGGAAGTGTTGTTCCATAAAATGCCGTACCCCCGAGTCGACACAAGGAAGGGATTAACCGCAGTTCGGTTTGCCTGGGCGAGAAGAATATCCTGTCCCCGATAATTGACTACGGGATCCTCAAATTGTCCCAAGCCGTAAATAGCCTCGTCGGCTCTCAGGACAAAATCCTGGCGGATTCTAAAAGCGCTTTCTCCGTGGTCCTGGATGCGCGTCAAGGTTCGGGAAGTAATTCCTTCAGCAGTAAGAAACGTGTGACCCTTCTCATTGAGAAAAGAAATCGCGCCGTCTTTCTTCATGATCATGACAACAAAATTCCCCGTTGACACAACGATATTGTCCCGGGTTTCCGTTTTCCAGATCTTTACCTGCTCAGGCTGTGCAACGATGGACAAGCTGGGCCGGACAACCATGTCTTGAACCGGCGTGATCCTCACGCGGGCAATGCGCGAGGTGTACATTTGTACCTCCAGTCGGGAATTTCCAAAGTCGAGCCTCAAAGGGATGTTTTGTGCCAAGCAGGCTGTAGAGCCAGCCATGAGGCCAAACCAGAGGAAATGGGTAACCCTTAAGAATTGGAGCATGCATACTCTCCCGGATCAAATGCTACTACCGTATTGCCACAAGCTAACACATTTCCTTTGAACTGTAAAGATGTTCCGGAATTGCATAACTCAGGGAATTTTACCACCATACAGCCGACTCAATGTGCGGAGTAATTCTCTCATGTCATTAAGACGATGCATCGTCGTCGGTCTTTTGATGGAGTTGTGTTATCTTGCGCTTTGGCTCCCGGTCAAAGAGCCAGTCGAGGTATTGGTGCTTATCGGCGCTGGAGTCATTGCGTATCTTCTCCTGGCTTGGCTGGTGTGGCAAGGCCATTCAACTCCCTCCGCATCCTCCCAGCGATCCTTCGTCTGGCTCGTGATTGTCCTTGGTGTGTTGTTTCGATTAACTCTCGTTCCTCATGGTGTGGTGGGATCGGACGATATTTATCGTTACCTGTGGGACGGGAAGGTAAGCGCTGCCGGAATCAATCCCTAGGTCTACCCGCCCGTCGATCCTCACCTTGCCCATCTCGCCGGAAATGGTCTTCCGCAAAAGGTGAACAACCCGGAATTCCGGACTATCTATCCGGCTCTTGCACAATTGTTCTTCCTCCTCTCTCACACTTTGTTTGGCGATTCGATCGTGGGTCTGAAGTTCCTGCTCGTGTGTATGGATACGCTGACCATGATCTTCCTTTTGATGTTTCTCCGGAGCAAAGGGAGCGATGTAGTGCCGTTGATAGTGTATGCATGGTCCCCGCTCCCGATAGTGTATTTTGGATTAGATGGCCATGTTGATGCCCTGGGTATTCCATTTCTCATAGCCGCACTATTACTGATCTGTACCCGGCGCCCGGTGCGAGGTGTGTTTGCCCTCGGAATTGGTGCGTTGGCAAAGCTCTTTCCGCTTCTTATTGTTCCATTTCTTTTTCGATCCCAAGACGGCAGGCGAAGATTTCTTCTGCCGGCAATTCCCGTACTCATGGTCGCCGCGGGATGTATGGCATATTTTGATCCTTCACTCGGCGTTATCGAATCGCTGAAGACGTTTGGCTCGCGGTGGGAATTTAACGGCAGTCTCTTCTGGATCGCATACTGGATCACCTNNACCTCACATGGCTGGCGGCATTGCTCGTAATTCGATGGTCAACGACGGTATTCGTTTTCCTTGGTCTTTCCAATCTGGCGAACATCGTGGTGTATCAGTACCGGGCTTCCGGTCAATGGGTGGACCAACCGTATATTCTCCTGCTGGAGTATGTCCCGGTGTTTGTGCTTCTTGTGCTTGAAATGTATCGGGGCGACTGGCTGAAGCCAACGATATTCCGTGTTGCCGACTCCGAACGTTGCGAACATCATTGAACAAGGCGCGACCATGGCATCTCGTATCCTCAGGCTTCTGCTGACATTTGCCGTTCCCTCAGCAATGGCTGTTTGCCAGGCAACTAGTTTCTCCATATCGGAAAACGGCGCCATCGGTGATGGCAAAACGCTCAATACCGCCGCGATTCAAAACACCGTCGACATGTGCGCACAGAGAGGTGGAGGGACGGTGATTGTTCCGGCCGGAGTGTTCGTTACAGGGACGATTCAACTGAGGAGTAATATCAATCTCTGTCTCGAACCAGGGGGCGTGCTCAAGGGAAGCACGAATCTTGATGACTACCGCCTTCAGGGGAAACTTGTGGGAATGCTGTTTACGCGCAACGCTGCCAACGTGGCGATCAGCGGACAGGGCACACTTGATGGGAATGGCGATGCATTTATGGATCTCTCCACAGCAAAGAAGATCGATACCTCTGGATCACAATGGACGAGACAGGGGAAACGATTCAGATATGTGAAACAAGGGCTTGGCGATGGGCCGGTCGTCCCCGGCCCGAGGCCCAATCAAATGATCATCTTCTCGAATTGCCGCAGTGTCACTGTACGAGACATCAGGATTGTGAACTCCCCCTTTTGGACCCTTCATTGCGCGGATTGTGACGGCGTCATGATCAGAGGGATCCGGATCTGGTGCAACCTCATGATTCCGAATAACGATGGCATTGATCTCACCTCCTGCAGCAATGCCGTCATTGCGGAGTGCGACATCAGGACGGGCGACGACGCTATTGTCCTGACAGGATACGATCATCATTACGATCTTCCGGGATTCAACAATCTGGCGCATCCATCTGAAAATATCTGCGTGGCAAATTGCACGCTCGTGTCGCGGTCCAGCGCGATTCGCATTGGAGGGTACGATCAAAATTCCATGAGGAATTACACCTTCACCAACATCACCATCGACGACTCGAATCGGGGAATCGGGATCTTTGCCCGTGACCGAGGATCAATTGAGAATATGGTTTTCAGTAATATCATCATCCATACACGCCTTCATACGGGCGATTGGTGGGGAAACGGCGAGCCAATCCACCTCTCTGCAGTCCGTCTCCTGAATGATGTGTTGCCGGGCCATATCCGGAATGTGAAATTCCAGAATATCACATGCGAAAGCGAAGCAGGGATTCTCCTGTATGGCACAGGTGAAAGTGTCCTTGATCAAGTGTCGTTTGATAACGTATCGCTCCACATCAAGGAAAGTCCTTTAAACAACGTAGCAGGCGGGAACATCGACCTCCGTCCCGCACTCGATCCGGAGAATTTACTTTTCTCGCACGATCTTCCTGGACTTTATGCCAGATATGTCAAGGATCTCCGAATTCGGGATTTCGACCTGCGCTGGGATGCTGTGAAGGAACCATTCTTTACCAACGGGGTGGAGATTGAATCATTTAATGGGGTGACAATCAACGGTTTCTTGGGGACTCCCTCTCCAGGTGATCCCGGCGGGCATGCCATCGTTCTGCGCGATGGCAAAGGAGCGAACGTCGACGGCAAAGAAACGTATCCAATTGAAGCGCGGGAGAAGTGAAGAATACGCCGGCCAATTCTGGCGAAAGTCAAGGATTGTTTGTATGTTCGTAGGTTATTTCCGGCACCCAAACGTGAACAACCCCAAAGAAGGGTAGGAGTTCCATGTCGACAGATGGTGCACTCAGAGAAGAAATGCTTCACGCCTTGCGCGACAATCTGCTTCCTCACTGGTATCCGTTGGTGATCGACAAAAAGTGTGGCGGATATTTCACCAATATCACATACGACTGGAAGCTCGAACCGGCGCAGGAAAAGATGATCGTGAGCCAGGCAAGGCACGTGTGGACCGCCTCGAAAGTGGCCGAGTACATGGGTCTTGATGATTATTGCACAATGGCTNNCGACGTCATGTGGGACAAGCAGTATGGTGGTTTTTATCAGATTCGCAGCCGGGAGGGAGGAGCCTCGGAAGTGAACGGATGGCGGGACGAGAAACGGACCTACGGCAATGCGTTTGCAGTGTACAGCATGGCGGCACTGTTCGGTTTAACCCGCAATCCGGAAGTTCTTGCTGAAGCGCGGAAAGCTTTTACCTGGATCGAAGAGCGGACATACGATCCCGTTCATAAG
>PMNP01000061.1 GCA_003161755.1 Ignavibacteriota bacterium
CCTTCACTGTCGGGTTCTCAGGCAAAGGAGAATACAACGAGTTGGAGGATGCCCGGGCGACGGCGCGCTATCTTGGGACGGATCACTATGAAACGGTCCTGTCGGCTCGGAAGTATCTCGACTTCTTCCCGCAATCGTTTCTTTACACGGAAGAACCCATTGCGGAACCTACAATCCCCGCCTTGTACTATGTCTCGCAACTTGCTGGTCAGCAGGTCAAGGTCGTGCTCGCTGGACAAGGGGCCGACGAGCCGCTTGCGGGTTATGACCGATACATTGGTGAGAGCTATATCAGCAAATTCTCCGGTGTTCTTCGCCTTTTCCCCCTTGAGGCAATTACCGCAACTTTACCAAGAAATGAACGGCTCAAGCGCGCTGCCTTTGCAAGCAGGTTCGACGATGGAGTGGATCGGATCATGGCATTGTACACGATCTTTACGCCGTCGATGAAGCAATCGCTTCTTCTGCCAGCCGTTCAGGAAGCGATGGGTGATGTTGATCGAGTTCAGGTGGAGCGTCTTCATGCGCAAGCAGGCAAACTGAAGGGGACTCTGGCAAAACTCCTCTACATGGACGCCCGGTTAAGCCTTGCGGACAACCTTCTTCTCTTTGGTGACAAGATGAGCATGGCTAACTCCCTCGAAATGAGAGTGCCATTCCTCGATTTGGAACTCATGCGTTTTCTGGAGTCCCTTCCCTCGTCGTATAAACTCCGCGGCAGGACGGGAAAGTACCTGCACAAGCGGGTGCTTCGGCGATGGCTTCCACCCGCCATCATTGCGCGGAAGAAACGGGGCTTCGTGACTCNNTGACTCGGCGAATAGGATGTTTAACGAGCGGGATTCCGCGGCGCGGCGTTACTTTTCGCTCCCGGCGATCAACGAAATGATTGAGAAGCACAAATCACGTCGCGAGAATTACCGGAGGCATATCTTTGCCCTCCTCTGTTTCGAGCTCTGGCATCGTATCATTGTTGAAGGCCGATCGCCGGGGGAATTCCATCTGGACACGGACCAGAACTGATGTTGCGGAAAATCACGGGGACTTCATGAACATAAGCGTATTCGGCCTAGGGTATGTCGGGACTGTGTCTGCCGCATGTCTTTCGAGTTGCGGCAACGACATTGTCGGGGTGGATACGAACCCATTGAAGGTGGAGTCGATCNNAGGTGTGCGGCGGGGAGGGCTCTCGGCGACAACAGATCCCTATTCGGCTGTGGCAGCCACCGATGTCAGCCTCATTTGCGTCGGGACGCCCAGCAGAAGTAATGGCAGCTTGAACCTCGACCAGGTGTTTGGCGTTGCCCGGCAAATCGGGGAAGCCCTGCGAAACAAATCGGCGTATCACGTTATTGCGGTGCGGAGTACCGCTCTCCCCGGAACGATCGAACGGGTCGCGCACATCGTGGAGGAGGCTTCTGGACGAGTTTCCGGAACAGATTTCGGTGTTGCTTCCAATCCTGAATTCCTGCGCGAAGGTGCCGCGATCCGTGACTTCAAACTGCCCGATCGCATTGTGGTCGGCACCTATGNNAGCCTCAGTCAACGGACCGTTCGTCGTCATGGATGTCCGAGCGGCGGAACTCCTGAAATACACCTGCAATGTGTTCCATGCCCTCAAAGTCGCGTTTGCCAATGAAATTGGCACTGTCAGCAAGAAACTCGGCGTTGATAGTCATGAGGTCATGAAAGTGTTTGCAATGGACACGAAGCTGAATATCTCTCCGTATTATCTCACCCCTGGGTTTGCGTTCGGCGGGTCATGCCTGCCGAAAGACGTCCGTGCCCTTACGTACCAGGCAAAGCTCCTCGATGTCGAGGCCCCCGTCCTCCAATCCCTCATAGAAAGTAACGACCAGCATATCAAGAGAGTCGTTGATTGGGTGGTGGAACAAGGGAAGAAACGGATCGGTGTTCTGGGATTGAGTTTTAAGAGTGACACCGACGATATGCGTGAAAGTCCAATCGTCCGCGTCATTGAAACATTGCTTGGAAAAGGATATCCAGTGTTGATTTATGATTCGAATGTCAGTTTGTCCCGATTGATCGGTGCGAACAAACGCTATATCGAGCAAGAAATACCACACATCTCCTCCCACCTTCGAAACACCATTCAGGAGGTGGTGGATGCCTCGGAGTTGATCATCGTCGCTAACCGCAGTGAAGAGTTCCAATGTGTGGCGAACCTCATCCGGCCGAACCAGCAGGTCCTTGATCTTGTAAGGTTCAGCGGCAACAAGGGAATCATGAAAGGCGCCTATGAGGGGATCTGCTGGTAAACATATTGTGTTTCTGGTTGAAAACGCCTCTGTGCCCCATGATCCACGCGTCTGGAAGGAAGCAAAGGTCGCGCGCTCATTGGGATTTGAGGTCAGCGTCGTTTCTCCCCGTGGAACCAGCATCGACACTGAGAAATTCAGCGTCATCGACGGAATACCCGTGTATCGATACCGCCAGGTTGTCCTGGGATCGGGAAGTCTCTCCTATGTTGTGGAGTACTTGAATGCACTGATGCTTACAGCGTGGCTGGTGTTTCGCATCAACCGCCAGCGAACGATCGACGTGTTTCATGTGGCGAACCCTCCTGATTTATTCTTTCTCGTCGTACAATGGTACCGATGGCGTGGGGCGCGGTATATCTTCGACATTCATGATCTGTTCGTCAATACGTTTGAATCAAAATTCGAACGCAAGCGCTCACCATTCNNGAGCGGACAAACATTGCCTGTGCCGACCTTCTTGTGGTGACCAATCAATCCTACCAGGATTATGTTACAGGACTTTATCACTACGCGAAAGACAAGATTTTTATCGTCAGGAATGCTCCGCCTCTGGACAACAGACTTGAGATCGAGGCGGACCCGGCGCTAAAAAGGGGAAAATCTCATATGCTGGTATTCTTCGGAAATATGGGAGAGGATGACGGCGTCGATGTCATTCTCCGTGCGCTCGCATATCTCCGTGATGAAAAACAGTTTGAGGATTTCATCTGCTAGNNCAACACTGCGGATGTGGGGCTCTCCCCCGATCCCTACACGCGACAAAATGATCTTTCCACGATGATCAAGATTATGGAGTATATGTCGCACGGGCTTCCCATCGTTTCGTTCAACCTGAAAGAGAATCGGTATTCAGCCAGCAATGCTGCCGTGTATTGCGAGGGGTACGACTACCGAGAGTTTGGAGTGAAGATTCTGAGCCTCCTCTGTGATCCGGCGGTGCGACAAGCCATGCGCGCAGCAGGTCTCGAGCGCTATAGAAGTGACTTTAATTGGACAAACTCCACCACTTCGCTGGTTCAGACGTACGAACGAATACTTGGCATGATGAATGGTGTAAACCTGCAGAAACCCGAGGAAATCCCCCACTTCTAGTGACATGAATCCGGAACCTAATTCATGGGTTCATGGTTATAGATAGTACCAATCTGATACATAATCTGCATTTGAGTTTTGTTGACCGTGACGAATTCGAATCGCACTGGTTTTTGGNNGATCGGAGAAGAAGGGTTTGTGATGATCGATCGCGAGAGGTATGCAGGCAAACCCTGATTTCGTCATAACATTTGTGAACTCCCCAATCGCGAAGGTTTCAGCGATCGCCAACCTGCAACTCCGGCAATAATGAATCATAACGCCATGAACCGCATTCCGTTTGTTGATCTCAAGGCTCAATACGCGTCGATCAAGCATGAAATCCTGCCGGCGATGGAAGAGGTCCTTGAGACTTCAGCATTTGTTCTCGGTCCTTCAGTGTCGGAATTTGAACGGTCGTTTGCAGCGGCTCATGACGTGCGGTATGTCTTTGGAACGGGGTCTGGGACCGATGGCAATCACATGGCGCTGTGGGTGCTGGGAATAGGACCGGGCGACGAGGTGATCATCCCTGCGAATACGTTTATTGCCACGGCTTGGGGCGCAACTCTCTGCGGTGCGACTCCGGTGTTCGCCGACGTAAATCCGGAAACGTTCACTCTGGATCCCGAAGACCTTGAGCGAAGGATTACTCCCCGGACAAGAGCTGTCGTGGCTGTCCATCTTTATGGACAACCTGCAGATCTCAAAAGCGTGATGGCCATCACGAACGATCATCGTATCCACCTTGTTGAGGATTGTGCACAGGCGCACCTAGCAGAATTCAATGGGNNCGGGGCTGTGGCAACGAACGACCCGAACCTTGCAAACAGCATGAAGCTGATTCGAGATCACGGTTCGAATCGGAAATATTACCACGAGATCTACGGCCACAATTATCGGATGGACGGGATTCAGGGCGCCGTCCTGAACACCAAGATGAAGCATATTGAGGCATGGACCGAAGCACGGCGCCGTCATGCCAGCCGATATGCAAAAGGATTAGGCCAGATCTCTGGAATATGCATACCGGTTGAAGCGCCATATTCACACCACGTGTATCACCTCTACGTCGTCAAGGCTGAGAAGCGGGACCAACTCCAGAAGTATCTGGAGGAAAAGGGGATCGCCACCGGCCTCCATTATCCTGTACCGTTGCATCGTCAACGGGCATTTTCCCATCTCGGATACTCTCAGGGGGATTTTCCGGTAGCGGAAAGAATTTCAGACGAAATCCTTTCTCTTCCGATGTACGCGGAACTTACGGACGAGCAGATCGACTATGTGTGTGAGACCATAAGAGAGTTCTACGGATGAAGCGGAGAAGGCACGAGTATCTGTTGATTGCGCTGGACTGGTTCAGTGTCATCGCGGGGTTTCTGTTTGCCTTGGGGCTCCAGTCGCGCGTACCATTTTTCATCCTCCATACATCCCCCCCGTATGTCGAGCCGTGGGTGCTTTTTATGATCGCCTACGCCCCGGTCATCATGTTGATCTTCAGCCTCAACCGGCTGTACAATATCAATGTCTATCTGACCGCTGCGCATCAGGCGTGGCAGATACTGGTATCGCTTCTCTATGCTGTCATGGGAATCGGCCTGCTTTCCTATTTCACCAAGGCGACAGCTATCGTTGACAGCCGATTGACGATCCTCTATTTCTTTCTCATGACCTATCTGCTCCTCGTGTTTTCACGAGTGGTGGTGTTCAGATCCGTGTTCCAATCCCTTGCCCACACGATTCTCAATCGTCGCATGCTGATCATCGG
>PMNP01000108.1 GCA_003161755.1 Ignavibacteriota bacterium
AGCAATTATCAGGTCAACCTTGCAACAGGGTGGGTGGAGCCGGCGGACATGCGGGAGATTAAGCGTATGGCCAAGGAGATGAGCGCGAACACCATGATGTTCCCTGATACCTCCGGTGTCCTCGATGGACCGTTGACGGGAACGTATGCAATGTATCCTGAAGGCGGAACCACCATCAACGAACTTATAAGTGCCGGCGATGCAAAGTTCAGCATCGGGCTCGGGCCGCTAGCAACGGAAGNNAATACAAGTGCAAAGTGAAGTATGAGCTGTGCGATCTGCCCATCGGTATTCAGGCAACCGACCGGTTCCTCATGTCGTTGAGCCGCCATGCCGGAGCAAAAATCCCGCAGTCGTTAACTGTGGAACGCGGCCGCCTGCTCGACGTCGTCGCCGATATGAGCAAATACCTCTACGGCAAGCGCGTTGCGCTCTGGGGCGATCCCGATCAACTCATCCCGCTTGTGGAATTCCTCCTTGCCTGCGACATGCGCCCCGTCTATATCGTCAGCGGCACACCGGGGAAAGATTTCGAGGAAAGAATGAAGGAGTTGCTCGCTGAAACGGTCCCGGAGGCAAAGTACAAGAGCGGCGAACGCGCCGACATGTTCCTGATGCACCAATGGATCAAGCAAGAAGGTGTTGATTTGCTGATCGGCAACACGTACGGCAAGTACATCTCCCGCGACGACAATATTCCGTTTGTTCGCATGGGGTTCCCGATTCTGGACCGGGTCGGCCACAGCTACTTCCCTACTGTCGGCTACACCGGCGGGATTCGAATCCTGGAGAAGATCCTGAACGCCGTCTTGGATCACCAGGATCGCGAAGCCCCGGAAGAATCATTTGAATTGGTGATGTGAGAATATGAGCCCCTATGCCCAACTATCTCGCAGATCGCACAAAGCACATCGTCCGGGCCGGAAACAACGTCCCCGCAATACGTTGTGCAGCACCAAGCGCAGCCGGCTCGGTAAGTCAGCGGGCCTGCGTGTTTTGCGGGTCACGGGTTGTGCTCTATCCCATTGCCGACGCCCTCCATCTCGTCCACGGCCCCATCGGCTGCGCATCATATACCTGGGATATTCGCGGGGCGATGTCCTCCGGGCCTCAACTTCACCGGATGAGTTTTTCTACGGATCTTCACGAGAAGGATGTCGTGTTCGGCGGTGAAGCAAAATTGCGTCGGGCACTGCTTGAACTGATCAACAAATACTCACCAAAGGCGGCATTTGTCTATTCCACATGCATCATCGGCGTAATTGGTGACGACCTCGAAGCGGTGTGCAGGATGGTGAGCCGGGAAAAACAGATCCCGGTGATTCCCGTTCAGGCACCGGGGTTCCAAGGGACAAAGAAAGACGGCTACAAAGTCGCTTGTGAATCACTCGCGCAGCTGATCGGCACTGCAGAATGTGAAGTGCCGAAGGTGAGCATCAATATCCTCGGCGACTTCAACCTTGCCGGCGAACTGTGGTTGCTGCTCGAGTACTACCGCCGGATTGGAATCCATGTCCACGCCACTATCACCGGCGACGGACGGGTTGACACGATCCGAAGCGCACACAAAGCATCACTCAACGTTGTTCAATGCTCCGGTTCGATGATGCACCTCGCCAAAACCATGAAAGAACGTTTTGGCATTCCGTTCATGAAGGTGTCGTATTTCGGCATGGAAGACATGAGCGAAGCGCTTTATGATGTGGCAAAGTTTTTTGGCGATCCTCAATTGCTGCTCAATGCCAGGGAACTGGTGAAACAGGAGTTTGCGCGCCTTATGCCGGTCATTAAGGAGTATAAGGCCAAGCTGCAGGGGAAGAAGGCGGCCATTTATGTTGGCGGCTCGTTCAAGGCAATTTCGCTTATTAAAGCTTTGCGATTACTTGGCGTGAAGACCGTCGTCGTCGGCTCGCAAACAGGCACCGCGGACGAATACGAAATCATCCGCGGATTGTGCGACGAGGGAACCATCATTGTTGATGACTCCAATCCGATTGAACTCTCGTCGTTTGTCAAAGACATGGAAGCCGATATTTTTATTGGCGGCGTAAAGGAACGCCCTATCGCTTACAAGCTCGGGCTGGGTTTTTGCGATCATAACCACGAGCGCAAAAAGGCCCTTGCTGGCTACGAGGGCATGCTTGCCTTTGCGGAGGAGATCCATGCCACGGCGATGAGCCCGGTGTGGCAATTCACCAGGCGGCACCATGTTTGAGCAATCACACAATCCAAAAATCGCGCCGCTCTCCTTCACCGCGACCCGCAACGCATGCAAACTGTGTGCGCCGCTTGGCGCAAGCCTCGTGTTTAAGGGGATTAGGGGATGCGTGCCGATGATCCATGGCTCCCAGGGGTGCGCAACATATATTCGCCGCTATATGATAAGCCATTACCGGGAACCGGTTGACATTGCGTCATCAAATTTCAGTGAGGAGACGACGATCTTCGGCGGCAACAAGAACTTCAATCACAGCATCAATAACATCATCAGTCAGTACCATCCCGAAGCGATCGGGATCGCTTCAGCCTGTTTGAGCGAGACGATCGGCGAAGACGTCGCCCGTTTAATTCGCGAATATCAAGCCGTCAATGCTGAGAAGGCACTCCCCGCCCTCTTCCATGCATCAACCCCAAGCTATCAGGGGACACACATGGACGGCTTTCACGAGGCGGTCGCATCCGTTATCCGTTCGCATGCTGAACGCGGGGAGCAGGGAACGCACGTCAACCTGTTCCCAGGGTTTGTCTCGCCTCAGGATATTCGTCATTTGAAAGAAATCCTGAACGACTTGAACCTCGACTATGTAATCTTTCCCGATTATTCCGATACCCTCGATAACCCGTGCTGGGAAGAATACAAGATCATTCCAGATGGGGGAACACCTCTTCCCGACCTTAAGCGTACCGGATCAGCTAGGACGACAATCGAATTTGGCTATGTGTTCAACGAAGGTCGCCGGCGCGGCAGCATGAAAGAATCCAACGGCGTTGTAACCGGCGGGGAATGGCTTGATGTGCACTGCGGGGTCTGCAATCATCAGATCGGGATGCCCATTGGCATCAAAGAGACGGACCGGTTCTTTGATATGCTCAAGAAATTCTCCGGCAAAGAAGTTCCCGAACACTATGTGCTTCAACGCGGCCGCCTCGTCGATGCTTATGTCGACGCTCATAAGTATGTATTCGGCAAGCGTGCCATTGTCTATGGAGAGGAAGATATTGTGATTGGCCTCGTTTCATTCCTCACTGAAATAGGCATCAACGTGGTATTGGCCGTCTCGGGAGGCGATAGCACTCTGCTGCGGAAGATTCTCCCCCACCGGACAAACGACAATGGCATTCGTGTGTTGGAAGGGTCCGACTTTGAAACACTGAGCGAACTTGCAGACGACCTTCACCCTGACCTTTTGATTGGCAACAGCAAGGGTTATTCCATTGCACGACGGCTGGATATCCCGCTGGTGAGAGTCGGGTTTCCTATCCACGACCGGTTTGGTGGGCAACGCATTCAGCATTTGTGTTACGAAGGGACGCAACAACTTTTCGACCGGATTGTTAATGCGCTGATCGACTACAAACAGACACATTCGCCGGTAGGGTACAGCTACTTCTAACGCCCGAGGGGGGTATGGAAACACCAAACACGAGAGCTCATCCCTGTTTTGACGCGAGCGCCAGACTGATGCATGCCCGCGTGCATTTGCCCATCGCTCCGAAATGCAACATCCAATGCAATTACTGCAACAGGCAGTACGATTGCGTCAACGAAAGCCGTCCCGGAGTCACATCGGCCGTCGTAACGCCAATGCAGGCCGTCGAGTACTTGAAAGCGTTAAGCACCCGCCTGGAAAACATTTCCGTGATCGGAATAGCCGGGCCCGGCGACCCGATGGCAAACCCCGAGGAAACGCTCGAGACACTCAGGCTGACGAAGGAGGCTTTCCCGGACAAGTTATTCTGCCTTTCAACGAATGGGGTCAATCTCACCCCCTATATCGATGATCTCGCTTCTCTGGGGGTTTCGCACGTCACCGTTACGGTAAATGCCGTCGACCCGGCGATTGGAGGGGAAATCTATGCGTGGGCTCGGCATGAGAAGCGCATTTATCGGGGAGTCGCGGCAGGAGAGTTCATTCTGGAAAGACAACTTGAAGCGATTCCCAAGCTCAAGGCGAAGGGCATCATCGTCAAAATCAATAGCATCGTGCTGCCGTGGATTAACAATCAGCACATTCCAGAAATAGCGAAAACCGTCGCATCACTCGGCGCAGATGTTATGACCGGTATACCGGTTGTGCCAACCAAGGATACAGAATTTGCATCAATGGGAGAGCCATCCAAGGCAGAAATGATCGCTCTCCGGGCAAACGCGGGAAAACACCTCCCCATGATGACCCACTGTGCCCGGTGCCGTGCCGATGCCGCCGGCTTACTCGGCAAAGACCTCCAGGACGCACACGAACTATTGCGTGAATACTCCCTGCGAGTTGTCGACGTAACACATGAGCGCGGCTATGTTGCCGTCGCAACAAACGAAGGTCTGCTGGTAAACCTTCATCTCGGCGAAGCGCAATCGCTCAACATTTTCAAACAGACCCCCAACGGTTTTCGACTCGTTGAGGAGCGCGCTACGCCGGAACCCGGATGCGGAGAGGAACGGTGGAAACAGCTCGCCGGCATTTTGTCGGACTGCCGCGCAGTGCTGGTTTCGGGCGTGGGTAAGAGTCCGACCACCATCCTGCAGGGATCCGGCATCCGCGTCGTTCAAATGACGGGACTGATCGACGAGGGGTTGGAGGCAGTGTTTAATGGCAAACAGCTACGAACCGTCACAAAGGCGGACGCCATGCGCTGCGGCGGAGCTTGTCGTGGCACAGCGTCCGGCTGTGCATAACGCCTGGATTACACTTCAGAACAATGACAACAGGACACAACAATGAAAAAGCCAACCTATCACATACTCGTCTGCAATTCGTATCGCACGGCGGGAAATTCGCAGGGAGCGTGCAACAAACTTGGCGCTCCGGAGTTTGTGCAATACATAACCGAGGAAGCCGCAGATCGCGGACTTGACGTCGCGGTTTCCACGACTGCATGCCTCAACGTCTGCGGACACAAACCCGTCATGGTCGTTCATCCGAACAATTTCTGGTACGGCGGCGTCACGGAGGAAGCTATCGATGAGATCCTGGACGCCTTGCAGGAGGGAAAGTCCGCCGACAAGTATCTGATCAGTGAAGGATGAATCAACAATGGCACGCTCCAGGCCGCACATCATCGATACAACGCTGCGAGACGGCGAACAGGCTCCAGGCGTAGTGTTTCACCTGGACGACAAACTGCGTATCGCACACCTGCTCGACGAGATCGGCATTCCCGAGGTCGAGATCGGCACTCCGATCATCGGTCCGCAAGAGGTTGCCGACCTGCGCGTACTCACGCATGCCGGCTTTCATTTCCAATCGCTCGTCTGGTGCCGTGCGACAAAGGCAGATATCGACGCAGCAGCCAGGACCGGTGCGCACGGCGTCAATATTTCCTTTCCCGTTTCCGACGTTCACCTCTCCGCAATGAATCGGTCGCACACATGGGTTCTTGAGGTCTTGCATGAGATTGTGGACTACGCCTCACCGCATTTCGAATACCTGGTGATAGGCGCACAGGATGCTTCGCGTGCAAACACGCCGTTCCTGCTGGAGTTTCTCAAAAACGTTTTGGCATTGAACGTGCGACGGGTGCGCATCGCTGACACTGTGGGAATTCTGCACCCTATGTCCACACAATCCCTATTTATGATGCTCCGAAACCACTTCCCGTCAATGAGTCTCGAGTTCCACGGCCACAACGATCTGGGCATGGCCGTGGCAAACACTATATCGGCATTGCTTTCAGGCGCCGACAGCGCCAGCGTGACGGTGAACGGACTCGGCGAACGGGCCGGCAATGCGGCGTTGGAAGAGGTGGTAATGGCGCTCGAGCTTGCCTGCAATGTCAAGACGCAATTGGACACCTCATTGTTCGGGAATTTGTCGGACATTGTCACTCTCGCATCGGATGTAGCCAACAGCGTACAGAAACCGGTGGTGGGAAGAAACGTGTTTTCCCATGAATCCGGAATTCATGCCCATCTTATGATGAAGAACAGAAACACGTACCAGATTATCGACGGGCAAAACGTCGGAAGGGGATCCAGTGAATTCGTTTTTGGAAAGCACACTGGCAGCGCCGCAGTAGAACAATTTTGTCTGAACCACCATATTGCGCTGTCACGTGATTCATATGTTCCACTCACGAATGCTTTGAAGAACAGAGCGGTTCGACTCAAGCGCGCGCTCACTTCGGAAGAAGTTCTGGGGGAAATTGAAGCATTGACCGACACTTTACCGTTTTCTCCCGCGGTTACTTTCCAGAGATAGCCACCTCTTCAAATTCCTCCTTCTTTTTCCCCTTGACAAATCCACTGATTTGGTCTATTATCTCACAGCATCCCATCTACCTCAAGGTCGTGAAATAAAGATTTGTTCGCCAAAAGAGGCTTTTCCCGCATGAACACTTCTGTTTCCATGAAGGGATTAGGTTCATCCATGAAATCTACGATTGCAATCTGCTTGTCTTTTATATTGCTTTTCCTCCTCCTTCAATGCGAGGTTGGCAACGCCCAGAGCAAGCTTGCTCTTCCACGGAGCACGCCAGAAGCGGAAGGCGTGTCTTCGCAAGGAATCCTTGACTTCCTCGATGCGGCTGGAAAGAGCCAGCACGAATTCCACAGCTTCATGCTTCTCCGGCACGGCAAGGTCATTGCCGAAGGATGGTGGAACCCCTACAGCCGGGACCTTGAAGAGACAATGTACTCCGTGAGCAAGAGCTTCACCTCCACAGCAGTGGGGTTTGCTGTCAGTGAGCATCTCCTATCCGTGCACGACACCGTGATTTCGTTCTTCCCAAAAAATCTCCCAGACACGGTCAGTCCTGCGTTGGCCACCCTGACGGTGAAGGATTTGATTTCAATGTCTGTCGGACAGGCCCCCGACCCCACGTTTGTGATTACCCCGGCGGATACTGACTGGGTCAGGGCATTCCTCGCGCTGCCAATTGTCTACAAGCCAGGGACAAAGTTCCTCTACAACTCACTTGCCACGTATATGCTTTCGGCAATCGTCCAGAAGGTGACCGGACAAAAGGTGATCGACTATCTTCGGCCGAGACTTTTTGCGCCGTTGGGCATAACAGGAATGGATTGGGAAGTTGATGGACAAGGCAGAAACACCGGGGGATGGGGATTGAGGATAAAGACGGAAGACATGGCAAAGTTCGGACAGCTTTATCTTCAAAAAGGAAAATGGCGAGGAAAACAAATCCTTCCGAGAACATGGGTGGAAGAAGCCACCGCGTTCAAGATTGACCAGGCGCCCGACTCTCTTCAGTCAACAAAGGACTCAAGCGACTGGATGCAGGGGTACTGTTATCAGTTCTGGCGTTGCAGGCACAACGCGTTCCGTGCGGACGGCGCATTTGGGCAATGTATCATCGTCATGCCGGATCAAGACGCCGTCGTCGCCATCACCGCCGAAACAGCAAACATGCAGAGTGAGATCAATCTGGTCTGGAAATACATCCTCCCTGCCATCCACAATGAACAACTGCCTGCCGACAGGAACGCGCTGGCAATGCTCAGACATGCCATTTCCGCTCTGGCAATTCGGCCGCCGGCTGGGAGTGCAAGTTCGCCAGCATTGAGCAGTGGGGCCATAAAGTCGTTTACCCTCGATTCAAACGCGCAGCGCATCTCGCAAATGACATTGCAGATGAGTGACAGCCTCTGCCGGCTGACCCTGGCAATTGACAGCGCGAAATACACGTTTGCCTTCGGTTTCGGAAAATGGGAGTCTGGCGTCACGACCCGGCCCGGGCCTCGGTTGATTTCAGCCG